>JAFDWD010000121.1 GCA_018268695.1 Actinomycetota bacterium | reverse complement strand
CGACGACTTTGCCCTTCAGGTCGGCCAGGCCTTTGATTTCGCTGCCTTTTTTGACCAGGATCGCCTGTTCGGAGAGGTAGTAGGGCAGCGAGAAGGCGACCACCTTTTCGCGTTCTTCGGTGATCGTCGCCGCCGACATCACGGCTTCGAACTTTTCCTGCGCGACATCGCGGAAGATCGTTTCGAAGGACGAGTCGATGAATTCCGGTTCACGCCCGATCTCTTTGCCGATCGCTTCCATCAGTTCGACGTCGAAGCCGGTGTAGCTGCCCTTTTTCCCCTGCTCGAACGGCGGGTAGGGGATGTCGGAGCCGACCGTCAGCTTTTCGCCGCCGGTTTCGGCCGGTTCTTCGGTCGCCGTCGTTTCGGAGCTCGAGCTGCTGCCGCCTCCACCGCATCCCGCGACGACCAGCGCCACGACCCCCACAAGCAGAACCGCCATCAAGGCGGTCAGCCGCGTTTTGCTGAACAAACCTTCCTCCAATCGGAGATTGCTGGACCCGGGCGAGCGTACACCCGATACCGCCCGTAAGGTCTATCCACCGGTCCAAACGGCATCGCTACACTTTCTGAAGTAAGGCGTAACCGGCACGACCATGGCATCCGATCCAGTTCTCAACCGACCCTGCGGGGGCCGCTTCGGCGACGTCGTCGAATCGATCGGCAACACGCCGCTGGTCGAGCTCAAGCGGCTCTCCCCGAAGCCCGACGTCCACATCTACGCCAAGCTCGAGGGCCACAACCCGACCGGCTCGGTGAAGGATCGCGTTGCCCGCTCGATGATCGAGAAGGCGGAGGCCGAAGGGGCGATCGAACCGGGCCAGACGATCCTCGAACCGACCTCCGGCAACACCGGCATCGCCCTGGCGATGATCTGCCGGCGCAAGGGCTACCCGCTGCAGGTCGTGATGCCCGACAACGTCACCGAGGAGCGCAGCCAGCTGCTGCGCATGTACGGGGCCGAGATCGTCTACTCCGAGGGGGCCAAGGGCTCCAACGGGGCGGTCGAGGTGGCGCTCGAGCTGTCCCAGCAGCCCGGCTTCTTCATGCCCTACCAGTACGGCAACGAGGCCAACCCGCTCGCCCACTACAACGGCACCGCGGTGGAGATCCTCGAAGAGCTGGACGAAGTCGCCGCCTTCGTCGGCGGCCTCGGCACCGGGGGGACGCTGATGGGCAACGGCAGCCGGCTCAAGGAGCACGATCCCGAGACGCTCGTCGTCGCCGCCGAGCCGATGCAGGGCGAGCTGGTCCAGGGTCTGCGCTCCCTCGACGACGGCTTCATCCCGCCGATCATCGACATCAGCCTCTTCGACCGCAAAATCATGGTCGCCAACCGCGACGCGATCGTCTGGACGAAGAAGCTCCTCGAGGAGGAGGGCATCTTCGCCGGCGTCTCCGGCGGCGCTGTCGCCCGCGTGGCCGCCCGCATCGCCGGTGAGCTCGACTCCGGCAACGTCGTCTTCCTGATTCCCGACGACGGTTGGAAGTACCTCTCCTCCGGCATCTACACGAAGCCGCTCGAGGAGATCGAGAACCTGGATTCCACCGTCTGGTGGTAGCCCCGCGGGCGCTCGCCCAGTTCCTCGAATGAGGCGACTGGTCGCGACTCTCGCCGTGGTCGCGGTGCTGGCCGGGATCGCATCCTCCGCCGAGGCGAACGTCCCGGCGGGCTTCTTCGGCGTCGTTCCCCAGGTGCTGCCGAGCAAGGGCGACTTCAAGCGGATGGAGGGCGCGGTCGAAACCGTGCGGATGCCGATCTACTGGTTCGAAGTCGAGCCGGAGAAGGGTGAATTCGACTTCACCGACGTCGACAGCGAGATCGAGGCGGCGGCGGCAGCGGGGATCCGGGTGCTGCCTTTCGTCTATGGGTCGCCCGGATGGGTCGAGCCGACCGAAGCCGTGGCGCCGTTGGGGAAGGGGGCGCTTGCCGAGTGGAAGGGATTCCTGCGTGTTCTCGTCCGTCGCTACGGGCCGCGGGGCAGCTTCTGGATCGGCAACGCCCATCGCGGGCCGATCCACCGTTGGCAGATTTGGAACGAGCCAAATTTCCGTCTTTACTGGGCACCCAGGATCGAACCGGCGGGCTACGCGAAGCTCGTCCATGCCTCGGCGACGGCGATCCGGCGGGCGGACCCGGGCGCGAAGATCGTCCTCGCCGGGATCGCCCCGGTCGGCTACGGGATGAAGACCTGGATCTTCATGCGACGCCTGCTGGCGGTGCCCGGTATCCGTCGCGACTTCGACTTCGCCGCCGATCACCCCTACTCGGCGAACATCCCCGAGCTCGACTACCAGGTGGGAAAGGTGCGCGCCGCGATGGTCGCCGGCGGAGCGGGACGCAAGCCGCTGATCGTCACCGAGTTCGGGGTCGCCTCGCATGGCGACTATCCCTCCGCCTTCGTCGAGGGAGAAGAAGGGCAGGCGCGCTTCCTTCGCCAGGCCTACGAACGGCTGCTGGCCATGCGCTTTCGTTGGCACATCGCCGGGGCCTACTGGTACACGTGGCAGGACGAGCCCGAACCCGATCGGAACTGCGCCTTCTGTCAGGGCGCCGGCCTGCTGCGGCTGAACGGCACCGCGAAGCCCGCCTGGTTCGTCTATCAGCGGCTGGTGGGGATGAACTCCGGTTGAGCGCGTTTTTCCGTCTGCGCAACTTTCATATATAGGAGGGTGTTGCACCAAACGCAGTGCCGGACAAACGTTTTTCTAGCGGAAGGAATCCGATGCGCAGGGTGGCTTTGCTGTCGATGTTGGCCTTGGGGGTCTTGGCGGTAGTAGGGACGGGGATCGCGGGGGCCAAACCGGACCTCTCCTTCGGCACCGAAGGCGTCGCCACCCTGAACCCGCCCTATCCGCCCGGTTGGGTCAACCAGAGGATCGACGCGACCGCCACCGGGCAGAACGGCGAAACCTACGTCGTCGCCACCCAGGAAAAGCGGTGCGAACACTACGGCTGCGGCGAAGGCGAGTTCCTCTTCCGTTACCTGGCCGACGGCTCGCTCGAACCGGCCTTCGGCGGGTCGCGGGGCTACGAAATCCCTCGCGAAAACGCGAACCCCTGGGAATCCACCGGTTCGGCTCTCGTCACGGTCGATTCCGCCGGGCTGCCGGTCGTCGGACGCACGGTCGAACCGAAGGGGACCGGATCCGGCGCGATCGTCGTGCGACGCCTTCTGCCCGACGGCACTCTCGATACCGGTTGGGCTGCCGACGGCGCCGTGCGGCTTCCCTGCCCGTGTGTGGGCGGCGGGACGCAGCTGCTCGCCGGGCCCGAAGGGTCGGCCTTCGTCGTCGCCACCTCGACCACGCGGAGCAAGCGCAAGGGGGACAAGAACGGGGTGACCGCCGCGGCGACGCTGATCAAGCTCGACTCCACGGGGCACCGGGCGAAGGGCTACGGAGCGCGCGGCTCGGTCACGGCGAAGATGCCGGGCGAAGGCGAGATCGAATACGACGCGATCACCCCGCAGGGCGCCACCTACTTCGGCGGCCGCGGCCTGACCGGGCCGACCGCCTCCGGCTTCCTGGTGAGGATCACCGCGAAGGGCAAGATCGACGGCAAGTTCAAGTCCAACGCGCAGCGCGCGCTGCGAAGGCTGCGGGGGTTGAAGGGCAACGAAGTGCGGATCACCGCCGCGGTGGTCGGGAGCAAGGGACCGATCGAGCTGTTCGGGACGGCCGGCAGCATCGGCGGCTTCGAGCTGCGGTTGCGCCCGGACGGCACCGTCCTCCACGGCTGGGGGGACAACGGCCTGGCGCTGCTGCCGTTCCCGATCTCGGCCGCGGTCCAGGGTCGGGAAGGCTCGACGATGGCGCTGACCGGCGAAGAAGCCGCGCCGCCGCGTCTCCTGCGGATCACCAGCAAGGGGAAGCTCGACCCGGTGTTCGGCAAGACCGGGGAGCTGCTCCCGGGGGCGACCGTGGAAACCGGTTTCGCGCTGTTCCCGGCCGGCCTTGGGCGGGTCGGCGTCTCAGACCTCGGTCTGCGCGAATGCCGTCAGGTTTGCGAAGCGGCGGCGAAGCTCTACCGCTTCCAGGAAGGGAAGTAAGTAGCCTCGCGGGCGTGAAGATCTCCCAACAGCTGGTCGACGAGATGGTCGCGCACGCGCGCGAGGATTTGCCCAACGAGTGCTGCGGCATGATCGGCGGAACCGATGGGGTGGCGACCAAGGTCGTGCGGGTCGTCAACGCCGCCGCGACGCCGCTGCGCTACGAGATGGACCCGCAGGGCCAGTTCGACGCGCTGAAGGAGATCGAAGCCGACGGCGAGCTGCTGGCGATCTACCACTCGCACACCAAGAGCGCCGCCT
>JAFDWD010000120.1 GCA_018268695.1 Actinomycetota bacterium | reverse complement strand
CCGGATCTCCTCCATCAAGGCTTCGGGATCCTGGCCGGGCAGGTAGCGGATGTCGACGTCGATCACGCATCGGTCGGGCACCTTGTTCAGAGCGTCGCCGCCCCAGATCCGCCCAAGATTTATCGACGGACGGTCGAACAACTCCGAACTCTGTCTCGCAAACGGTAGCGACTCGATACTCCGGAAAACGTCGATCGCGTTCAGGACGGCGTTGTCGCCCAGCCACGGAGTGGCACCGTGGGCCGCCATGCCCCCCACCTCGAGCCGCAGCGCCAGCACTCCCTTGGCCTCGACCCCGATGTGCAGATCGGTCGGCTCGCCGGTGATCGCGAAGTCCCCGATGAAGCCGGTCTCGACCAACCGGTCGCAACCGCGGTCCTCCCCCTCCTCGGACTCCTCGTCCCCGACGATCCCCAGCCGCACCCGCACCTGGTCCTGGTCGCGCAGCGCCGCGGTGACCACCATCATCGCCGCGATCGCGCCCTTCATGTCGTACGCACCCCTCCCGTAGAGCCGATCCCCCTCCAGCCGCGGCTCGAACTGCTCGGGATGCGCCGGCACCACGTCGATATGGCCCTCCAGCACGATCGTCGGCGCGTCGGCGGGCCCGACTTCCGCCTTCACCACCGGCAGCCCACGGACCTCGTCCCGCTCCGCCTCGATATCGCGCGCCTCCAGCCACGCTTCCACAAACCCGGCGCACTCGAGAATGCTTCGCTCGTCGCAGGTTTCGTATGCGATCAGGCGCTTGGCGAGGGAGAGAAGCTCGGTGTTCATGGGGCCGGGAGACTAGATGGTGGACCCGCTACGGGCGGGGGTGGGGCGCCCGAGGCGAGGGACGCAAGAGCTGGCGGCAAACCCGGCCGTCTGGGCCACGGCCCTGGCTGCCGTGGCCGTGGCCCACGCTTCGGTGCGTGTTGCACAACACCGAATTCAGCGGTGCGTGGATTGACCACACCCTGGTGTGGTCAAAGTCGACAGCGCGTCCCGGAGCGACGGGACCGCCCCAGGGCGTCAACCCTGGGCGATGCGAAGGAACGTCTCGGCGCGCTGTTTGTCTTTCACCGCGCGCGACCACTCCGCCGTGCCCGCCTCCGACTCCGAGAGGCGCCGTTCGGCATCCGACAGCTCTTCTTTGAGCGCCCCGGCGTCGAGGTTCTCGGGCTCCACCGCTTCCTCGACCAGCACCCGGGCCGTGTTTTCGAAGACCTGCAGCCAACCGTGGGACTGGGCGAAGTTCTTCGTCTCCGAGTCGGAGACGTGGAGGCGCAGCGTGGTCGGCTGCAGGGCGCCGAGCACCGGGGCGTGGTTGGCGAGGATGCCGATTTCGCCGACCTCGGTGCGGGTCGAGAGCTGGCGGACTTCGCCCTTGAAGACCTCCCCCTCCGGGGTCAGGACTTCGACGTCCAGCATGTGCTCGGCGGCCAACTT
>JAFDWD010000011.1 GCA_018268695.1 Actinomycetota bacterium | reverse complement strand
TGACTGAGGAGCACCAGGTCGACATCGCCCCGCGTACCTATGGTTGAGTAGGCGCGCAGCGACCGGTCGATGCCGAAGTCCTCGCAGGCGGCGAGGAATTCTTGCTTGTCGGTGGCGCGAAGCTCGGGGTCGCGACGGCGCCAGGCGGGATCGACTTTGAAGAAACTGAATTTGGCGAAAGTGCGGTCGGCGGGCATGGCGTTGACGATAGCGCTGTGCGCCTGCCTGTTCGCGCCGCCCGGGGCGGGGGCGGCCCCGCCTTCGAAGCGGGCATACCTCGTCTTCGTGCCTCCCACGACCACGGTCAGGGAACTGGCCGACGCTGGTTTCTCCCCGGGGCTGATGAGCGCGGGCCTCGGCACCGTGAGTCCCGAACAGACCTATCTGGACATCGGCGCGGGCAATCGGGTCTTCAACTCGCTCTACGACCACGAACTGCCGCCGATGCCCCGGCGCGGCTGCGCAGGGTCGTGGCTGACGGAAGCCGAAGAACGGGCGGAATCTGCGCCGGACGAAATTGAACCCGGTCTGTTGCGGCTCGTCCTCGCCGACAAGGTCGGTGCGGCGGTCTTCACCACCGGCGCGGCGTCCTGCCCCCTTCTCGGCATGGAACCCGGAAGGGGCGAATCCGCCGGCCACCTCTTCGATGTTCTGCGGGTCGAGGAGGCAAGGCTCGGCCAGGCCGCCCAGACCGCGAAGTTCCTGGGACGCCGGGGTCTCGTCATCGCGATCGCGACGCCGACCGGGAAGACCGACGACCCGCTCCCGATCGGCATCGCCGGGCCCGGCTACAGCGGCGACCTCACCTCCGACACGACCCGCACGAACGGCTACGTCGCCTCGACCGACGTCGCGCCGACGATCATCGAATTCCTCGGCGGCGAAGTTCCCGACCAGATGATCGGGCAGGCGATCCGGTCCGAGGGCACCGTCGACCCTGCGGCGATCGAAACGCGCGGGGCGCGGATGGCGGTCGTCTCCTCGCGGCGCGGCCCGGTGATCGGCTGGTGCCTCCTCGCCTGGGTGCTGGCCTTGGCGCTCGTGGTCCTCGTCGCCCGCCCGCTCGCGCCGCTCGCCGTGCGGCTGACGGGCCTCGCGGTCGTCTACCTGCCGGTGATGCTGCTGGTCGGCGCGGCGCTCGAACCGGCTCAATGGCCGGAAACGCTCCTGGTGATGCTCGGCGCGCCGGTCCTCGCCGCGATCACCCTGGTGGCGCTGCGCGACTACCGCGCGCTCGCGGTCGCGGCCGGGATCACCGTCGCTGCCTACGCGCTCGACGCGATCCTCGGCTCACCGCTCTCGGCGCTTTCCCTGCTCGGCCCCAACCCCGGCCTCGGCATCCGCTTCTACGG
Source organism: Actinomycetota bacterium (assembly GCA_018268695.1). The sequence continues at coordinate 157 of JAFDWD010000011.1, read as the reverse complement.
CATCGGCAACGAGCTCGAGTCGCTCCTCTCGGTGCTCGTCGTCGGCGGCATCGGCGCCGCGCTGGCGGGTTTCGCACCGCGCCTCTCGCCGGGACGTTGCGCCATCGCATTCCTGGTCGGCGGCCTCGTCTGCGCCGGGATCTTCGCCTCCGGGGAG
>JAFDWD010000119.1 GCA_018268695.1 Actinomycetota bacterium | reverse complement strand
CGAGGCCGGCGCGATGCTCTTCGCTCACCTGGTGAAGCCGGGGACGCGGGTGGCGGTGGAGCAGCCGACGTACGACCGGACGCTGCTGCTGCTGAAGCAGCTGGGCGCCGAGCTGGTGCCGATCCCGCTGGAGGCCGACGGCCTCGACGTGGGGGCGCTGGAGGCGGCGGTCGGCGAGGCGCCGATCGAGTTCGTCCACGTCATCCCGAACGCCCATAACCCGGCCGGCTGCACGCTCTCGGTGGAGAAGCGGCGGCGCCTGGTCGAGCTCGCCTCCGAGCACGACTTCTTCATCTTCGAGGACGACCCGTATCGCGAGCTGCCGTTCGAGGGGGAGCCGCTGGAGACGATGCTCTCGATGGACAGTGGCGGCAAGGTGCTCCACGCCTCGTCGTTCTCGAAGACGGTCAGCCCCGGGGTGCGCGTCGGCTACATGGTCGGTCCGACCGAGGAGATCGCGAAGCTCGCCAAGCACGCCAACGAGCAGTACATCTCGCCGAACATGCTGGCCGAGTCGATCGTCCTCGAGCTCTGCACGTCGGGCGTCCTCGACGAGAACATCACCTTCGTCAAAGGCGAGCTGAAGGCGCGTTGCGACGCGCTGGTCGAGGCGCTGCGGGAGAGGATCCCCGAGGCCGTCTTCGTCGTCCCCCAAGGCGGCTACTTCCTCTGGCTCGACCTCGCCCAGGGCACCGACACCAAGGCGCTCCTGGCGGAGGCCAAAGGCGAGGGCGTGTCGTTCGTCGCCGGCCCCGACTTCATGATGAGCGGCGGCGACAACAGCCTGCGGCTCTCCTTCGCGCCGGTGCCCGCAGCCGACGCGGCCGAGGGCGTGGCGCGGATCGCCTCGGCGCTCGAGAGGCTGCGCGCCGGTACCCCTGCCTGATTGATCCAAACATCAGGCGCTCCCGTAGGTTCGGGTACGTAGATGCCCGTGCGACGAGAGAAAGCCGAGCGCCTCGCCGACGAGGAGCTGATGCCGTGGATCGGCCGCAAGGACGCGGAGGCGTTCGAAGTCTTCTACGACCGCCACGGCGGCGCCGCCTACTCGCTCGCCTACCGGATCCTCGGCGAACGGGGCGCGGCCGAAGACTGCATCCAGGAGGCGTTCATCTCGATCTGGCGCAGCGGCGGCAAGTTCGACCCGACCCGCGGCAGCGTCCGCTCGTGGACGCTCTCGATCGTCCGTAACCGGGCGATCGACGTGCTCCGCAGCAAGGCCGGCAAAGCGCCGAAGATGACCTTCGACGACGACGAGATCCTCGAGTCCCGCCCGTCCGACGAGCTGACCGAGGAGGAGGCGATGCGTCACGAGACGGCCAGTGAGGTGCGCGGGGCCCTTTCCCAGCTTCCCGACGACCAGTCGAAGGTGATCCAGCTGGCCTACTTCGGCGGCTTCAGCCAGTCGGAGATCGCGGCGATGCTGAACGTGCCGCTGGGCACGG
>JAFDWD010000118.1 GCA_018268695.1 Actinomycetota bacterium | reverse complement strand
GGCCTGACGACGACGCAGTGCAAGGCGCTGCTCGAGCTGGGCGGGCTCGGCGACTGCCCTTCGACCTGGCAGGTCTCCGACCTGGCCGAGGTCTTCGGGTCCTCGCTCCCCGCGATGAGCCGGGCGGTGGACGGACTGGTGAAGAAGGAGCTGGCGACGCGGGTTGAGGATCCCACCGATCGGCGGGTTCGCCTCGTGCGGATCACCCCGGCGGGGAACGACCTGGTCGACAAGCTGACGACGGTGAAGCGGAACGGCCTCGAGGCCTTCGCCGCAACCCTCACCGCGACCCAGCGCCGCAAGCTCGACGCCGCCGTCGAGTCCCTGATGGATCGCGAGGACATCGCGAAGACGTACGAACATCTTTCGAAGGAGGTTTGATGTCCTGCAGCGATGCTGATTCTGCTGCCCCCATCCGAGGGGAAGACCGCACCGGAGACGGGCGCACCCGTCGAGCTAGACAAGCTGGCCTACGCCGACGCCTTGACGCCGTCGAGGCGGAAGTTGCTTGGGGCGCTCGCCGGGCTCGCGGAGGTGCCGCTCGAGCGAGCGGTCTCGATGCTCGCGGTGTCGAAGGGCCAGGCGGGCGAGGTCGCCGTTGACGCGGCTCTCGCGTCGGCCCCGGCGGCTCCGGCCGCCCAGATCTACACCGGCGTCCTCTACGACCGTCTGAGGCTGCCGGAGCTCCCCAAACGGCCCCTGGGCCGAGTGCTGATCGCCTCGGCCCTGTGGGGCGTCCTACGGCCCACTGACCGCATCCCCTACTACCGGCTCTCGGCGAAAGCGAAGCTGGACGGGGTCGGCGGCCTCGCCGCCTTCTGGCGGTCGTCCCTGACCGAGGCGCTGCCCGACAAGGAGGGCACCCTGGTCGTCGACATGCGCTCCGGCGCCTACGCGGCGGCCTGGAAGCCGAAAGAGGCGACCCTCGTCGCCGTGCGCGCCTTCAGTGAGACGAAGGGCAAGCGCAAACCGGTCAGCCACATGGCGAAGGCGGTTCGCGGCGAAGTCGCGCGGGCGCTGCTGGAGGCGAAGAAGGTGCCGAAGAGCCCCGAGGCCGCGGCGACCATCGCCGAGGCGGCGGGGTTCACAGTGGAGCTCAGTCCGGGCTACCTTGACGTGATCGTTTCCGGGTGACGTGACACTTCCGCCCGTTTCCCGGGCGCCTTCCTTATGTCCACCGGAGCCACGTCCCTCCAGCTGTTCTTTATGGTCCCCACAGCGCCATAAAGAACAGCTGGAGGGACCGGACCCGACGACGCGCACGGAAGGCGCGCGAAATCACGAGAACCCGCGCGGAAGTGTGGAGTTCGTGGCGTCTCTCGCACGTCACCCGGGACGGCTTCGCAGTTTCTCCACCGTTTTCATACCCGGGCCGTCTCGGCCACGGCCACAGCCTGCCCCCTGCACGCTTGTCTCGCTATGCGAGACAAGCGTGCAGGGGGTCGTGGCCGAGACGGCCGCGCTCGTCGACACGGCTCGCGTCCCTTGCCCTCGGGCGCCCGGCGCTCAGTCGGGGATCCGGAGTTCGGGCCAGGTCTCCGGCCGGCTCAGGTCGACGCGGGGGAAGGTCAGCACCTCGACGCCGCTCATCGCGGCGATCGTCTCGCGGTTGTCGACCTCGATCGGGGTCGGGTCGTCGGGCCAGGGGTTGAGGACGATGGCGGCCACCCTCAGGCCGACCGAGCGGGCGGATTCGACCGTCAGCATCGTGTGGTTGATGGTCCCGAGGCCGGGGGAGGCGACGATCACCAGGGGGTAGCCGAGCTCGACCGCGCAGGAGCGCATGGTCCAGCTGGGGGAGAGGGGGACGATGAGGCCGCCGGCGCCCTCGCAGACGATCGCCTCGACGCCGTCGGCGGCCGCGCGGGCGGCGGCCATCACCTTCTCCGGGTCGATCTCGACACCCGCCAGGCCGGCCGCCAGGTGCGGCGACATCGGCGGGTCGAAGCGGTAGGGGGAGATCTCCTCGTCGCTCTGGGACGAGCGGGCGGCCGCCCGCAGCGCGGCGGGATCGGGGAGGCCGTCGATCGAGGCCCAGCCCTCTCCGGCCGCCTCGACCGCGGCGATCGACGTGGCCTCGTCGTAGTCGGGGAACTCTTCCAGTTCGGTGAAGGCCGGCTTGAACACCGCGACGCTCTTGCCGTCGGCCGCCAAGGTGCGGGCGAGCGCCGCCGCGACCACGGTCTTGCCGACGTCGGTGTTGGTGCCGGTGACGAAGACGCCTTTGGCGCGCCGGGTCTGGCCGACCTCGTCGCGGGTGATCGACGCCTGCCACTGCTCGCGCGAGAGGCCGGGCATCAGGCGGCGATCGTCGGGGCCTTCAGCAGACCGATCGCGCGGGCGGCCTCGCCGACCTCGTGCGCGGCCCGGCGCAGCTCGCCCGGCGAGTGCGTCGCCATCACCGTGAAGCGCAGGCGCGAGGAGCCCTCGGGGACGGTCGGCGGGCGGATGCCCTGGGCGAAGACGCCGCGCTCCAGGGTCCGCTCGCAGAGCTCCATCGTCCGCTCCGCCTCGCCGATCTCGATCGGCACGATCTGGGTGGTCGAGTCGCCGGTGGCGAAACCCTCGGCGGCGAGCGCGTCGCGCAGCGCACGCGCGTTCGTCATCAGTCGCCCGACCCGCTCCGGTTCGGCCTCGAGCACCCCGAGCGCCGCCCGCGCGGCGCCGACGACCGGTGGTGGCGGCGCGGTGGAGAAGATGAAGGAGCGCGCCCGGTTGACGAGGTACTCGATCGTCTCGGGGTCCGCGCAGACGTAGGCCCCGTAGGCGCCGAGCGCCTTGCCCATCGTCCCCATCACCACGTCGACCTCGCCCGAGAGCCCGGCCGCCGAGACCGTCCCACGGCCGCCCGGGCCGACAACGCCGGTCGCGTGCGCCTCGTCGACCATCAGCCGCGCCCCGTAACGGCGCGCCAGCTCCAGCAGCTCGGGCAGCGGCGCGACGTCGCCGTCCATGGAGAAGACCCCGTCGGTGACGATCAGCGCCGGGCGCCCGGTGGCCCCCCGGAGCAGCCCCTCCAGGTGCTCGACGTCGTTGTGGCGGTAGACGACCGTCTCCGCCCGCGCGAGCCGGCAGCCGTCGATGATCGAGGCGTGGTTCAGCTCGTCGGAGAAGACGACCTCGCCGGGCCCCGCGAGCGCCGTGATCGTCCCCATGTTCGCCAGGTAGCCGGAGCCGAAGAGGAGCGCCCGCCCGTAGCCCTTGAACGCGGCGAGCGCCGACTCCAGCTCCCGAT
>JAFDWD010000117.1 GCA_018268695.1 Actinomycetota bacterium | reverse complement strand
GGACCTGGACCGAGGTCCCGGCCGCTGCCACGCCGGAAGAGTTTCTCGCCCACATGCGCGCCGGCCATGCCGAGGCGCGGGGCGAACAAGGTTCCGCCGCGAAGTGGACGCACGCGGCGATGGCGCTGGCGACGCGGGCGCTGGACGAGGCCGAGGTGGCGGCGCCCGGCACCGCCCCGGACCCGAACGCGGTCCTGAAGATGGCCGAACGGGTGATCCGCGAGGGGGCCGAGCGCGAGGGCAAGGTCGCCACCGACGTCGGTCCCGAGGACGCCCGCTGCCTGCTCGAGGCCTGGCTCTCGGGCGTCGGCATCGACGCCAGAGGCCGCGAGCTCCTCGACCTGCTGCAGGCCGACGGCTTCTCCCACGCCGATCTCTACCGCCGCGCCCGCCGCCGCCACGAGCGGCGCCTGCGCGTCGCCGTCGACGAGGGGATCGAAGCGTTCTCCTCCGGCGACCTCGGCAGCGCCGCGACCGGGGTCTTCGAGGCGCTCGTCCCGGCCTTCCCATACGCGCCCTCGACCGCCTTCCTCGGGGCCGAGAAAGCGAAGCTGCGCGAGCGCGGCGCCGGGGACCGCCGCCGGGTCGCCCTGATCGCCGACGGGATCGGCTCGATGCATGGGGTCACGCACACGATCGAGCAGATCCGCGAGCGCGGCGTCCCCGGCTTCGACGTCGAGGTGATCGGCACCGACCCGGGCGTCGACCGCCGCCTCCCGGCCGCCGCCGAGCTGGAGCTGCCCTTCTACGCGGGAATGCGCCTCGGGGTCCCGGCGGTCCCGGAGCTGGTCGAGGCGCTGGCCGACGGCAACTACGACCTCGTCCACGTCACCGCCCCCGGCCCGGCCGGGATCGCGGCGACGCTGCTCAGCCGGATCACCGGCGTACCGCTCCTCGCCAGCTACCACACCGAGCTCGCCACCTACGCGGGCCTGCGCGCCGACGCGATGCTCGAGGCGGTGGCCCAGGCCGGTCTCGGGGCGTTCTACGGCGCCCCCGCCCGGGTGCTCTCGCCGAGCCCGGCCGCCGACGCCTCGCTCGCCGAGCTGGGGATCGATGGCGGCACGGTCGGCCGCTGGGAGCGCGGGGTGGACGTCGAGCGCTTCGACCCGGCGAAGGCCGACCGCGCCGGCTACACGGGCGAGATCAAGGTCATCTACGCCGGGCGCCTCTCGAAAGAGAAGGGAGTCGACCTGCTCGCCGACGCCTTCCTCACCGCTCACGCCGCGGATCCCCGGCTGCACCTGCTGCTGGCGGGTGGCGGGCCGGAGGAGGCCGAGCTGCGGGCGCGCCTCGGCGACGCCGCCACCTTCCTCGGCTGGCTCGGCGGAGAGGAGCTCGCGGTCGCCTACGCCAGCGCCGACGCCTTCCTCTTCTGCAGCGTCACCGACACCTACGGCCAGGTGATCCTCGAGGCCGGCGCCAGCGGGCTGCCGGTGATCGCGATCGCCGAGGGCGGTCCCGCGGCCTTGGTCGAGAACCGCCACACGGGCCTTCTCTGCCGTCCGGACGCCGATCACGTCGCCGGAGCGATCCTCCAGCTCGCCGCCTCGCCCGAGCTGCGCGCGAAGCTCGGCTCGGCCGGCGTCCGCGGCGCCCGCGCCCGGTCCTGGGAGCGGTCGATGAGCCAGCTCGCCGCCGGTTACCGGCTGGCGCTCGACGCCGCTGCCGCCGGCTATTCCACCGCGGTGCCGATCGCCGCGTGAGAATCCCCGCCGCCGAGTACCATGGCCCCTTGGCCGAGCCGGTGATGAGTCTCGAGGATCCCTCTCTCTACTTCAACCGGGAGCTCTCCTGGCTGGAGTTCAACCGCCGGGTGCTGGAGCTGGCCGAGGACGAGAGCGTGCCGCTGCTCGAGCGGCTGCGGTTCTGCGCGATCTACGCCTCCAACCTCGACGAGTTCTACATGGTGCGGGTGGCGGGTCTGTTCGACCAGATGGACGCCGGGATCGACGCGCGCGGCCCGGACGGGCTGCGTCCCGCCGACCAGATCGACCGCATCCAGCGCCGCGTGCTGGAGCTCGACAAACGGCTGCAGCGCTGCTTCGGCGGCGAGCTGCGCCCGGCGCTGGAGCGCGACGGGATCCGCATGGTCTCGCTGGAGGACGCGAACGAGGAGGAGCGTCGTCAGATCCACCGCCGCTTCCACGAGCAGGTCTTCCCGGCGCTGACGCCGCTGGTGATCGGCCTCGGCCGGCCGTTCCCCTACATCTCGAACCTCTCGCTGAGCCTCGCGGTGCTGCTGCGGGACCCCGAGTCGGAGGTCGAGATCGTCGCCCGCGTGAAGGTCCCGAAAGAGCTGCTCGGGCGCTTTCTCCCGGTGGGTGCGGAGGGGACCTTCGTGCCGCTGGAGCAGATCATCGCCGCGAACCTCGACTCGCTGTTCCCTGGCACCGAGGTCGTCGACCACGGCTTCTTCCGGGTCACCCGCGATGCCGACTTCACCGTGTCCGACGAGGCTGACGACCTGCTGCAGGCGGTCCAGGACGAGCTCCGGCGGCGGCGCTTCGGCGAGGTCGTGCGCCTCGAGATCGCCACCGGGATGAACCCGCGGCTGCGCCGCGAGCTGATCGGCGCCCTGCGCCTCGAAGACCGCGAGGTCTACGACATCGACGGGCTGCTCGACCTCGCCGACCTCTCGGAGATCGCCGACGTCCCCGGCCACGCCGAGCTGCGTTACTCGCCCTGGACGCCGGTCACCCAGCCGCGGTTGCAGGGCGAGGAGGAGCGGAAGGTCGACATGTTCCGGGAGATCCGGCAATCCGACCTGCTGGTCCACCATCCCTATGACTCCTTCGCGACCTCGGTGGAACGCTTCGTCGAGCAGGCGGTCGAAGACCCCGACGTGATCGCGATCAAGCAGACCGTGTACCGGACGTCGGACGACTCGCCGCTGGTGCCGTCGCTGATCCGGGCGTCCGAACGCGGTAAGCAGGCGGTCTGCATGGTGGAGCTGAAAGCCCGCTTCGACGAGGAGGCCAACATCCACTGGGCGAAAGCCCTGGAGGAGGCGGGCGTACACGTCGTCTACGGCATCCCCGGGCTGAAGACGCACGTGAAGGCGATCCTGGTGGCGCGCCGCGAGGGCCAGCAGGTGCGCGAGTACGTCCACGTCGGCACCGGCAACTACCACGCGAAGACGGCGCGGCTCTACACCGACTTCGGCCTCTTCACCGCCGACCCCGACATCGGCGCCGACGTGGCGGAGATGTTCAACTTCCTCACCGGATACGGGCGTCCGGCCGAGTACCGCAAGATGTGGGTGTCGCCGACGACGATGCGGGACCGCTTCATCGAGGAGATCGACGCGACGATCGCGGCGCACGAAGCGGGGGAGACGGCGCGGATCGCGCTGAAGATGAACTCGCTGGTCGACGCCGGGTGTATCCGGGCCCTTTATCGGGCCTCGCAGGCGGGGGTGCGGGTGGACCTGAACGTGCGCGGGATCTGCTGCCTGAAACCGGGGGTGCCTGGCGTCTCGGAGAACATCCGGGTGGTCTCGATCGTCGGCCGCTTCCTCGAGCATTCGCGCGTCTACACCTTCCGGCGAGGCTCCGAGACCGTCGTCGTGATGGGCTCCGCCGACATGATGCCGCGCAACCTCGATAGCCGGGTCGAGCTGGTGGCGCCGGTCGAAGACCCCGGACTGCGGGCGGAGATGGTTGACGTGCTGGAGCGTTGCTTCGCCGACAACTCGAACTCGTGGGACCTGGCATCCGACGGCTCCTGGACGCGGAACCGGCGCGAGGAGGGGACGCCCCGGCGCGACGTGCAGGCCGAACTGCGCGAGCGCGCGGCGACGCGGGCGGCCGAGCAGTTGACCAGCGCGGCGAATCCCGTCGTCGGCACGACCTCCGCCACGGCGGGCTGAACGGGCGCCGACGATGGCGACTAGGATTCCTTCGGTGGCGCGCTTCTCGCTTCTACCTCACGATCAGACCTTCTTCGATCTCTTCGTGGAGGCGGGCAAGAACAGCGTCCATTCGGCGCAGTTGCTGGACCGTCTGATGCGGGAGTGGCCCGATGCCGGGACCCTCCACCAGGAGGTCGTCGAAGCCGAGCACCGTGGGGACAAAGTCACCCACGAAATCATCAAAAGGCTGAACACGACCTTCGTCACGCCGATCGATCGCGAGGACATCTACGGCCTCGCGACCCAGCTCGACGACATCGTCGACTTCACCGAGGAGGCGGCCGACTTCCTCGGCCTCTACCAGGTCGAGGCGCCGATGGACCAGGCCGGGGCGCTGACCGGGGTCCTGGTGCGGTCGTGCGAAGCGCTCGCCGAGGGGCTCGAGAACCTGCCGTCCTTCAAGGACCTCGACCAGTACTGGATCGAGGTGCACCGGTTGGAGAACGAAGGCGACCGGATCTCCCGCGACGCGGTGGCGGCCCTCTTCACCGACGCGATCGACCCGATGGTCGTGATCCGCTGGAAGGACATCTTCGGCGTGCTCGAGGAGGCCATCGACGCGACGGAGAAGGCGGCTCAGATTCTCGAGGGAATAGTCATCAAGAACTCCTGAGGCGATCTGGGGGCGCCTCGCGGTGTCCTCGGTCGCTCGGCTCGGGTCACGCACTGGAGTGCGCTCCCCTCGCCTCGCTTCCCTGCGTCCTTGCGAGGCTGGCCCAGATCGCCTCAGGGCCCGGGAGGACGGGACGACACACTTCCTCATCAGGGTCCTGGCCGCTCGTGCACTTGAGCCGCCTATAGCGCCCTCAAGTGCACGAGCGTCGGGAAGGGTGATGAGGAACACGCGCGGAAGCGTGGAGAGGACACGAGACCCGCACGAATCGACACTTCCGTGCGTCTTGTGTCCGAGCGTCCCGGACGCTCGCTGAGTTAGCAGCGCCATAGGGGGCTCAACTCAGCGAGCGACGGATCGGCGGTCGTGAAAGACGCTCGAACGTGGAGGAAGAGTCGCGGAAGGGCAAAGAATTGACCCTCTCGCACGCTTCCCGTGACCCTCCCGAGCGTTTCCTCCCCGAAACCTCCCAGGTCGCCAGCTTCCTCAGCCGCACCGGCCGGAGGCGCCAGCCGTCATCACCCGCTACCCGATACCCCCCAAACTCGCTTGTGATGCGGGTCCCGGAGGGCGTGTAACAAAGATGTGAACGCGGTCGGTAGGTTCCCGGCCAGTGTCATCCGACATCATCCTCGTCATCGTCATCGGCGCCGCCCTCGCCTTCGACTTCACCAACGGCTTTCACGACACCGCGAACGTCGTCGCGACCTCGATCTCGACCGGGGCGGCGCGGCCACAGGTGGCGATCGCCGCTGCCTCGCTGCTGAACTTCGTCGGGGCGTTCATCTCGATCTCGGTCGCCGCCACGGTCGCCAACGACGTCGTCGACGCCGCCGCGATCACGCCGACGATCGTCTTCGCCGGATTGATCGGGGCGATCACCTGGAACCTCGTCACCTGGTACTTCGGGCTGCCCTCGAGCTCCTCGCACGCGCTGATCGGCGGGGTCGTCGGCTCGGCGGTCGCCGCCGACGGGTTCCAGGTGGTGATCGCCGAAGGGCTGCTCGGCAAGGTTCTGATCCCGGCGGTCATCGCCCCGCTGCTCGCCTTTCTCGCCGCGGGGGTCTCGATCGGCATCGCCTACCGGATCATCGGCAGGCAGCGGCCGGGCATCGTCAGTCGCTGCTTCAAGTACGGGCAGGTCCTTTCCGGCGGAATGCTGGCGCTGGCGCACGGCACCAACGACGCGCAGAAGACGATGGGCGTGATCACGCTGGCGCTGATCGCCAACGGCAGCCTCGGGGCGGGGTCCGATCCGCCGACCTGGGTGATCGCGTCCTCGGCGCTGGCGATCGCGGCCGGCACCTACAGCGGCGGCTGGCGGATCATCAAGACGACCGGCACCCGGATCATCAAGATGGACGCGGCGCAGGGCTTCACCTCGCAGGGGGCCGGGGCGGCGGTGATCCTGGCGTCCACCCACTTCGGCTTCCCGCTCTCGACCACGCACGTGATCAACGGCGGCGTGATGGGCGCGGGGGCGGCCAAACGGCTCTCCGCGGTGCGCTGGGGCGT
>JAFDWD010000116.1 GCA_018268695.1 Actinomycetota bacterium | reverse complement strand
TCGCCGACCGCGACGGAGCGCTCCGATGAGAACCGGACCTCCATCGGTCCGGCGCCAGTCGCCCTTCCGGGATCGCCGCCAGGCCGGGCAGCTGCTGGCCGACGAGCTGGCCGCGATGAGGCTCTTCGACCCGCTCGTCATTGCCCTGCCCCGCGGCGGCGTCCCGGTCGCACGCGAGATCGCCGAGCGGCTCCAGGCGCCGCTGGAGGTCTTCGGTGTGCGCAAGCTCGCCCACCCCGGACGGCCGGAGATCGGCTTCGGCGCGATCGCCGAGGACGGCACCCGGCTGGTCGATCCCGAGTCGGCCCGTGTGTTGGGCCTGCGCAACGGGGACCTCGAGCGCATCACCGCCCGCGAGGTGGCCGAGCTGCGTCGGCGGATCGACCTCTACCGAGACGGTCGCCCCGCCCCGGACGTCCACGACCGCACGGTCGTGATCGTCGACGACGGGGTCGCCACCGGGCTGACCGACGGCGCCGCCATCCGCGCGATCCGCCATCGGGGAGCCCGCCGGGTCATCCTCGCCGTGCCGGTCTGCTCGGCATCGGCGATGGAGCTCCTGCAGGGGTGGGCAGACAGCGTCGTGACCCTGCGGATCCCTGCCCAATTCCGCGGGGTCGGCGACTCCTACCTCGACTTCGGTCAGGTAGCCGACGAGGAGGTGCTCGATGCTCTGGCCGGGCCAGCACGAGTTGCTGCGTGAGCTACAGCCGCTGGACGGCGGCGCCGGCGACTACGACCGGTTGCTCGACCTGATCGGCGAGATGCCGATCGTGATGATCGGCGAGGCCTCGCACGGCACGCACGAGTTCTACCGCGAGCGGGCCCGCATCACCCGCCGCCTGATCGAGGAGAAGGGATTCCGCGCCGTCGCGGTCGAGGCCGACTGGCCCGACGCCTATCGCGTCAACCGCTACCTCCACGGCGCCACCGAGGACGGCGACGCCGAGGAGGCCCTGCGCGGCTTCCGCCGCTTCCCGACCTGGATGTGGCGGAACGCCGAGGTGCTCGACTTCGTCGGCTGGGCGCGCGAGCACAACCGGCTCGCCGGGCCCGGCG
>JAFDWD010000115.1 GCA_018268695.1 Actinomycetota bacterium | reverse complement strand
ACTTGCCGAAGGCGATCCCGTAGGCCTTCTTCGCCGCCTCGCCGAGGTAGGGCCCGTAGAGGTAGCCCGGCTGGCCTTCGTAGCTGTAGGCCGTCAGCGAGAGCACCGTCGGCGCGCCACTGCCGATCCCGACCGCCCAGGGCCCGCCGCTGGCACCGCGGGTGAAGTCGCTGGCGATCTTCATCGGCACCGGCAGGAAGCCGCCGGTGGTGTCGGCTCCCGCGTAGCCGGAGGTGTGCGAGTAGAGGAGCTCGCCGCTGTAGGGCGCTTCGGCCGGATAGCCGAACTGCGTGTAGCTCTGGTTGCAGGCCTGGTCGAACGCGATCCCGAGCGAGCCGACCACCGTTTCGATGCTTTCGCCTTCGCTGTTGTCCTTGAGGCCGACGAAGGCGACGTCGCTGCCCTCGTTGGGACGCGAGCCGGCCTTCGCCGTGCTCTTCCAGGATTCCGTCGTGGTGAAGAACTGCGCCTGCCAGACGCCGTAGGGCGCGGTGCCGTTCCGGTAGCCGGGGATGAAGATCATTTCGCTGTTGGTCTTCGTCCCCGTTTCGGGATCGATCGCGCAGTGGCCGGCGGTGAGGACGACGTCGCTGGTGAAAGGGCTGCCTTCCGGCGGTTTCACCACGCTGGCCGAGCAGACGTAGTCCTCGCGCTTGTATTCCTGCGGTTTGAACGGCACTTTCGGTAGAGGGACTTCGTAGGTACCAAAGAGCTTGCCGTTGGCGCTGTTGGGGAAGAGGGTCGATTCCGCGGCGGCGACTTCGACGCCTTCGACCGATCCCGACCCGGTCGACGCGGCCGTGCGCAAGGCAGCCGTGCGCGCCGCTTCCTCGGGCTGCGGTTCCGGCGATTCAGACCCTTCGGCCGGGCCTTCTTCCGGGGCGCCGGGCGCCGCCTGTTCGGGCAGCGTGATGATCGGCAGCGGTTCGGCTTCTTCGAGGCGCTGACGGCTCCAGTGCGCCCACGGCCCCTGATGAGACGGCGCCAGCGATTCGACGACCGCCCCGTCTTCAGCCGGCTCGGCGGCGGCGAGTGCCGGGAACGCGAAAGCGGCGACGGCGAGAATCGCCGCCACCGCGTATGCAGGTCGCCATCGGTTCGAACCGAACAAGCTCGCTATCTCCTTCGGGGCGCGGGGCCACCCCGACCTTCTCCGCGATTAATTCTTTCCCGATCGTACCTATTTTTCAGCAAGTCGCTAGACGTATTTCCTACTTCTGGGGGCCGACTCCGCCGCAGGCGTCGAGGCGCGAGCCGGCCCCTTAGGCATCTCAGCTGCTTTCCGCTTCGCCGGACGAGCTTTCGCCGCTCGAGCCGCCGCCCCTGCTCGGCCCGCCGAGCAGGCCTTCGCACTTGGCGCTCGCTTCCTTGAAGGCGGTGCTTTCCGATTCGGTTTTTTCGAAGATCGGGCCTTCGCCGGAGAAGTTCGGTTCGCCCAGTTCGTAGCCGTTTTCCTTGACGCACGCGACGTATTCGCGCACCTGCTTCTTGAACGCGGCCGAGTTCACGTTCGGCCCGCCTTCGCCGCCGGGTCCGCCTTTGAATTCGGGCGTTTCGACCCCGCATTCTTCGAAGGCCTTCTGCATCTTTTCGCCGCCTTCGCCACCGGGGGCCATGCCCGCGGCCGGTGGCGTGCCTTCGCCGCCTTCGGGCGGATTCGGCATTTCGCCGTTTTCGCCGCCCTGAGGCGGTTCGCCACCCGCTCCCATTTCAGGCAGTTCGACGCCCTTTTCCTTCAGGCAGCTTCTCGCTTCTTCGGAGATTTCGAATTTCGCCGGACCACCAGCTTCGCCTCCTGAGCCGGAGGTCGAGCCGCCGGAGCTCCCCGAGGACCCCGCGCTCGCGGTGGTCGATTCTGAGCTGCTGCCGCTGCCGCCCGAGCCGCAGCCGGCGAGCACCAGTGCCCCGATGGCCAGGGCCAGGGCGACGCCGAGCAGCATCCGCGGTCGCCATCGCCTCATCTCGTCTTTTCGCTTCATCTTTGCTTCCTTTCCTTTGGAGTTCTTCGTCGTCGATCCCGCTGCTCGACTCATTCTTCGAACAGGGATCCGACCGAGGTTTCGCCTGCCGATGCGGAGCTGAGGCCGGCCGTCGATTCGACTCCGGCTTCGGTCGCCGCGATCGAGCTCGCCTTCACCGTCGAGCCGCTCTTGGAGCCTTCGACGACGACGGTGTCGCCGGGGTGGATCTTCTTTGCGGCGACGTTCGAGTCCCGGGTCACGGTGGCACCGTCGCCGGCCTTCACCGCGACCACCGTCCCGTCGGATTCCTTGACGTAGATCGTGTGGCCTTCGACGCTGGTCACGGTGCCGCTCGCGGCCGCTTCGGAGGCGCCGCCGGGAAAGGCGGTCGGGAGGCCTTCACTGCTGCCGGATTCGGTCGCGCCGCCTTCGCCACCGGCGGCGAGCAGCGACGGCAGCGCGCCGCCGCCCGGCCCGGCCGCGCTCCCCGCCCCGCCTTCGGTCCCCTTCTGCGCAAGCACGCCGCCGAGGAAGCCGGCGGCGGCGATCGCCACCGCGATCAGGAACAGCGGCAGCGGTCGCAGCAGGCGTCCGCGAGGACGCGGCGGCAGCACCTCCTCGTCGTCGTCCTCCCAACCATCGGCCGACTCGGAGTCGATCCAGCGCTCCTCGTCCTGCTCGCGGGCGTCGGTGTCGATCACGCGGGTCATCTGCTCGTCCTCCAGCTCTCGTTTGTCGGTGTCGTCACTCAAAGCGCAGTGCCTCGATCGGGCGCAGACGGGCCGCCCGCACCGCCGGGTAGGTGCCGAAGAAGAGCCCGGAGCCGAGCGAGGCGGCCGCCGCCAGCAGCACCGAGTAGCCGGCGACCGCGGGCTGGACGCCGGCGATCCGGAACTGACTGCCGACCACGCCGACGGCGATGCCGAGCACGCCGCCCATCACGGAGACCAGCAGCGCCTCGGTCAGGAACTGGGCGAGAATGTCGCCGCGGCGGGCGCCGATCGCCTTGCGGATGCCGATCTCCCGGGTCCGCTCGGTGACGCTGACCAGCATGATGTTCATCACGCCGATCCCGCCGACCAGCAGCGAGATCGCCGCCACCCAGGTGAGCAGGGT
>JAFDWD010000114.1 GCA_018268695.1 Actinomycetota bacterium | reverse complement strand
GCACGACTTTGTGACCCCCGACTCAGGCCGGCGGTGCCATCAGGCGGGTGACCGATTCGCCGACGAAGCCCGGCTTCGGCGCGCCCTCGACCGTGATCGTGAACTTGGTCACGGCCTGCCACCAGCCGCCGTCGAGCTCGTCGAAGGAGACCAGTTCGGCGCTGCCGACGATCTGGCTGTCGACCGGAACGGGGGCCGGGAAGCGCACCTTGTTCCAGCCGTAGTTGACGACGAGCGCGAAGCCTTCGGCACGCATCAATTCTTTGCGGAAGCCATCGGCCAGCGAGAGGGTCAGGTTGCCGTGGGCGATCGTCTTGCCGTAGGGGCTTTCCTTCGCCGCGCGCTCGGGATCGATGTGGATCCACTGGTGGTCGCCGGACACCTCGGCGAAGCCGTCGATCAGCTCCTGGGTCACCGCTTTCGGAGCGCTCGGCCCGATCTCCTGGCCGACGATCGACTTCATCCCCTCGACGCCGCTGACCTCGACTCCACCCGCCATCAGTCGGTCCACCAATCTTTGAGGAGTTCCCCGTCGTTCTCGTGATGGGCGCCGACGGCGAGGACGGAGATCCCGTCCGGGCCACCCTCGATCGAGCGGCCGACTTCGGGCGCGATGCGGATCGCGTCCAACTCGACCACGTCGATGATCTCGTCGTCGAGTTTGATCCGGCCCGACCCGGCGAGCACGACGTAGATCTCCTCGGCCTCGTCGTGCTTGTGCCCGAAGGGCATCCGCTTGCCCGGCTTGACCTTGATGTGGGCGAGGCCCGTCTGCTCGGCGCCGAGGTCTTCGCGGGCGAAGCGCGCCTCCTGCGCGTCGTCCATCCCGAAGCCCGGAGCCGAGTCCTTCACCTCGCTCAGATTCAGATGCGTGTAGTCAGCCATCGTCCCTCCCATGTCTCGTGTCGCGGTTGACGCGTTCCGTAGCCTAGGGGTCATGTCAGGTCCCGTCAGCCGCGTCCTCTCGAAAACCCAGATCGACATGCTCGCCGAGCACGGCGAGGAGAAGACCGCCGCGGTCGGTGACGTCCTCTTCGAGGTCGGCGA
Source organism: Actinomycetota bacterium (assembly GCA_018268695.1). The sequence continues at coordinate 445 of JAFDWD010000114.1, read as the reverse complement.
CAAGACCTATCCGTTCATCGCGATCCGCGAGGGCGAGGCGGCGATCCTCGACGCGAGCGGCCGCGAGATCGTGCGGCACGGGGCGTCGGGGTTCCTCGGCGAGATGAACCTGCTCTCCGGCCAGACCGTCTTCCTGACCGCGGTCGTGACCGAGCCGATGCGCTACGTCGCGGTCGACCGCGAGACCCTGCGCGGCCTCCTCTTCGAGGACGGCGCCCTCTCCGACATGCTGCTCTCGGCCTTCGTCCAACGGCGCGAATCGCTGCAGCGCGTCGAGGGCATCGGGATCGAGATCGTCGGGCCGGCCCAGGACCAGGCGACCCGGAGCCTGGTCGAATTCGCGAAACGGCTTCGCCTCGCCTACTTCTGGCGCGATCCGGGCGACGATCCGGAGGCGGCGAAGCTGGTCGCCGACCTGGGGCCGGAGGAGATCCCGCTGGTCCGG
>JAFDWD010000113.1 GCA_018268695.1 Actinomycetota bacterium | reverse complement strand
CCCGGCGCCGTTGGTGACGACGACGAACTGGATCACGATCAGGATCAGGAAGACGACCAGGCCGACGACGACGTTGCCGCCGACGACGAAGGAGCCGAACGCCTGTACCACCGAGCCGCCGTCGCCGTGGAGGAGGATCTGCCGCGTCACCGAGACGTTGATCGCCAGCCGGAACATCGTCGTCAGCAGCAGCAGGGAGGGGAAGGCGGCGAAGTCGAGCGCCCGCGGCACGTACAGGGTCGCGACCACGATCGTGATCGCCGAGGCGATGTTGAGGGTGATGAAGAGGTCGATCACCCCGGGCGGCAGCGGGATGATCATCATCACGACGACCATCACCACCGCGACCGCGGCGACCAGGTCGGCGTGCGCCATCAGCTTCTTCATCGCCCCGCTCATGACAATGCCTCGCGCTTCGCTCCCGGCGCGGAGAGCCAGATATGGACGCTTGGTCGCTCCGCGCTCATGCGGCACTCGCGATCGGCGACCGCTTGCGGGCGGTGCGGTAGACGTAGGCGAGGAGCTCGGCGACGGCGCGGAAGAAGTCGGCCGGGATTTCGGCATCGAGCGGCACCGCGTCGAAGAGCGAGCGGGCGAGCGGCTTGTCCTCGACCACCGGCACGCCGGCCCCTTCGGCGACCTTGCGGATCTCCAGCGCGATCAGGTCCTGCCCCTTGGCGACGACGACCGGCGCCGGCCGCTTGCCGTCGTAGGCGAGGGCGACCGCGAAGTGGGTCGGGTTGGCGACGACGACGTCGGCGCCGAGCACCGCCGACATCATCCGCCCGCGCGACATCTGCTGGGCCTTGCGCCGCATCGAGGCGCGCAGCTCCGGCGAGAGCTGCTCTTCTTTGTGCTCGCGCTTGACCTCCTCTTTGGTCATCCGCAGCTGCTTCTCGTGTTTGTGGCGCTGCCAGAGCAGGTCGAGCGCGCCGATCAGGAGGTAGGCGGCGGCGGCCTTCCAGGCGATGCCGGCGGAGAGCTTCGCGATCGCGGCGCCGAACGCGGGCGGTTCGATGCCGGTCATCGCGGCAAGCTTGGTCATGTTCGGCAGCAGCGCCATCGCCGCGATCGCACCGACCGCGGTCACCTTCACCAGCGCCTTCGCCAGCTCCACCCAGCCGTTCGGCCCGAGCAGGTTTTTCGCCCCCTGGACCGGGTTCAACCGTTTGAAATCCGGTTTCAGCCCGGCCGGGTTGAGGCGGATGCCGACCTGGCCGAGGTTGACGACCAACGCCGCCGCGAAGCAGGCGAGCGCCACCGGGGCGATCGCCATCGCCATCGCCATCCCGGCGGTCCCGGCGAGGCTGCCGAGGCCCGAGCCCGCCGCCTTGTCGGGGTTCCCGGCGTCGGCGAGCATCCCGCGCATCGTGTCGCCCAGGCCGTTGGCGATGTGGGGGCCGAAGACGGCCAGCGAGCCGAGCGCGGCGACTAGCACGACCGCCCCGTTCAGGTCGGTCGATTTCGCCACCTGACCTTTCTTGCGCGCGTCCTGACGGCGTTTCGGAGTCGCCTTCTCGGTCTTGTCGGCCTGCCCGGACACGCTCACCCCATCCCGATCCCGGAGAGGCCGGTTTCGACCGAGCTCTGCAGTTGGTCGTAGAACCAGGTGCCCATGAAGGGCAGCGCCGCGGCGACGATCAGGAGACCGACGATGATCTTCACCGGGAAGCCGACGGCGAAGATGTTCAGCTGCGGGACGACGCGGGAGACGACGCCGAAGGCGACGTCGGTGAGGATCAGCGCGAGGAGCACCGGGGCCGCCACCTCGAGCGCCGCGGTGAAGATCCCGATGAAGGCGTGGGACACCGCCGCGGTCAGCTTGGCGATCGACGGGAACTCCAGCATCGGCACCAGTTCGTAGGTGCGCGAGAGCCCGCGGATCACCCACGCCTCGCCGTCGATGACGATGAAGACGAGGATCCCGACCATCGCGTAGAGCTGCGACAT
>JAFDWD010001137.1 GCA_018268695.1 Actinomycetota bacterium | reverse complement strand
CCGCGGGGCAGGTCGGCGGCGCGCGCCGAAGCCGTCCGTCAGCTCCGCCGGGGGGCTCTCCGAGGTCGGTCGGGGATCGGAGTCGATCCGCCTGAAGCCCCGGGCCAGGGCGAAATTGCGATCGCCCTCGGAGGTCGGGTCATACCGGGCGATCGCATCCCGGATGATCTCGGCCTGCGAGCGACCGAGGTGCTCGGCGAGGTCGGTCAGCCGCCGCACCTGTTCGGGCTCGAGATAGACGCTGGTCTTTCGTCTGCTCGCGGCCATGTGGGGAGTGTAGGGCAGACATAGGGTATGACGATGAGAAAGCGGATCCGTCCGCGGTGCAGTGGTGTGTCTCCAAGGAGTCACACTTCTCTTCTATGCCCTCCAAGCATCCCCGTATAGCGGTCACCGCCGATCCCGAGCTTGGGGACGCGCTTGCGCGCGTTCGGGCCGCGACCGGCACCCGGGAGCCCGACGCGACCCTCTTGCGCCGGCTCGCCGTGGGGGGCGCCGAGGCCGCGCTGGAGGCGGGTCGGAACCGGCGCGCCGCTGCCGAGATGCTCCTCGACGCGATGGAGAGGGAGCGTTTCGATCTCGACCCGGACGCGATCGATCGCCTCAACGCACCCGCGGCAGACTGATGTCGGTGCGGGTCTGGGACGGCGGCGGGCCGGTGCTCGTCGATACCTCGGCCTGGATGCAGGCCCGCCGTGACCCCGGCGCCCGCGAGTTGCTGCTCGGCGCGGTTCAACGCGGGGACGTCTGCTGGTGCTGGCCGGTCCGCTACGAGTTGACGATCGACGCCCGGGGACCGGAGGGGATCGCCGCCGTCGAGCGCTCGCTCGAGGGCCTACGCGAGATCCCGGTCGACCGGCTCGTGCAGCGGGCCGTCCTGTCGACGATGCGCGACCTCGCCGCGCCGGGCTCCCACGGTGCCCATCGCCTCTCGCTGACCGACCTCACCGTGGCGGCCGCCGCGCGGGCCGCGTCCGTCGACATCCTCCATTTCGACCAGCACCTCGAACGGCTCGGGGACCATCTCGGCATCGAGTCGCACTGGATCTCGGCCCCGCACTGACTGGCCTCGGTAGACGACGACGTCGCACCAGTGCCTGTGGATCGCTTCCCCGGCCTTCGAAGGTTTCGCTTCGAGGTGGGGGCCTCGGGAGGATCGCCCGGACCGTGCCGGACGTGTATGGCCCGCTGGATAAACCTCGTTGTCCTCACGGACTCGCGGCCGGGGACGCAGGCGCGCCCCCGGCCGCGGCCGGTCAGTGCCGGACCAGTTCGGTGATGAACTGGTTGCCCGGCGATCCGATGCCGGTCATCGAATCGAACCCGGGTGCCGCCGACAGCGACTCCGTCGCTTCTTCTTCTTCGACTTCGCATTCGCCGGTTTCGGCGTTCGGCTGGGGACAGAAGTACTCCGTCGCCCCTTCGATGCCGAGGACCCGCGCCGAGGTGAGGACACCTTCTTCGGCGTCTTCACCGTTCAGGTAGTCGTTGCGGACGACCGCCTGCTTGCCGGCGGGCAGGATGTCGTCGAACGTCGCCGCGCCCCGGCTCCCCGAGTCGAGGTGGTAGAGCAGCGGGTTCACGAACCCGAGCGAGCCGCGGGCCGCCTGGTCGGCGTCCGCCATCAGCCCGGCGAACAGCGGGGACGACAGACTCGTGCCGCCGATTCGGTACTCGTCGTAGTAGGTGCCGTCGGAGAATGCCTGCGTCTCGCCGACCAGCATCCCGGTCGAGGGATCGCCCTCCATCGAGATGTCGGGCACGACGCGGTTGGCCACGCCGGTCCCGGCCTTGGCGGCGAGTTCCGCCGGTACCACCGGCTGCTGGTACCAGGGCTCGGGGTACTGCGCCGAGGTCCCGCCGCCACCGCCGTAGTCGTAGGCGCCCGGCGCGGGCGGCGACCACTGGCCGACTTCGGCGACTTCACAGCCGCCCAGTTCCACCAGTTCTTCGGTACACAGCGTGCTGATGCCGGTCGACCAGCCGACCTCACCGAGGCGGTTGTTCTGCGCGCCGATCTCGACGCTGGTGCCGCCGATCGCGGTCGCGTAGGGGCTCGTCCCGGGGAACGACGGCTCCTGCTTGCCGGAGACGATGAAGTTGTCGCCTTCGTCGCCGGAGGAGAACTGCACGCCCACACCGGTGCCGGCCGCCATCAGCAGCACGTGGTTGAACGCTTCCCGCGATTCGTCGGTTTCGCCTTCTTCTTCTTCGGGACCGTTGGACCAGGAGTCGGTCACGATGTTCGCCAGGTGGCCGTCGACCACTTCCTCCACCGCGTTGTAAAGGGACACGGTGCAGTTCTTGCCACCCACGTAGAGCACCTTCGCTCCGGGTGCCATCGCGTGCACGGCCTCGACGTCGAGCGTCTGCTCGCCCGACCAACCGGACGCTTCGCACTCTTCGGTCTTGGTGAACGGACGCTGGATCATTTCCCGGAACTGACCCCGGCGCCACGGCTGTGAGCTCTGGTTGCGTTTCGCGTATTCGACCGCATCGCTGTAGAGCGTCGGCGACACGTACGCGTCGACGACCGCGACAGTCACGCCCGAGCCGTTGTCGCCTGCGGCGATCGCGCCAGCGACGTTGTAGGCGCCCTGCAACTGCGCGGGCTTGTACCCGCACGGCGCGTAGGACAGTGGGTTCGGGAAGCCGTCCCCGTAGGCCGGGAGCGTGCTCGCGAGCTGCTGCCCGTAGTAGCTGGAGCAGGGGGTCCCGGGACGGAAGCCCGCGGGTTGTTCGATTTCTTCTCCTTCTTCGGACGGCGGCGGCCAGTGGCCATGGCCGGGCCAACCCCACGACGGGCCCTGCCCGTCAGGGCCGGCGGCGCCGGTGATGTTCGCCGGTTTCGCGCGGACCTCGTTGACGCCGCGCACGCCGCTGATCAGCGGCGCCACGTTCGTCGGGGCGCTCAGCGACGACGACGCGAGGCGCACTTCTTCTTCGCCGACTTCGTACTGGGCCAGCTTCGTCCCGAAATACCCTTCGATCTGTTCGGCGGTGCCTTCGGCCTCGATCGTCATCCGGTCGGGCGCCACCTTCACGATCTTGATGCCGGCCTGGCGCAGGGACTTCACCACTTCGAGGACCGACCTGAGGGTCGGCGAGTAGCGCCGCTCCCACTGCTGCGGGCTCAGGTACCGGCGGTAGTTGCGACTCGTCGGATCGCTCGCTTCCTTGGCGAACGCTTCCGCTCCGGCGAGGTCCTTGAGTTCGATGCCGACGTCGAATTCGATCATTTCTTCCGCCGGCGTCGGGCCAGTTTCGTTTGAGGGCACGGCCGCGGCAGCCTTGCTCTGGATCTCCGAGGAGCTCGCCGCACTGGCCGAAGCAATCGGGATCAGCAGGGCCGCGATGCCGGCCAGGAGGGCAGCAAGCCCACCCAGGGACCACAGCTTCTTCATCTATTCACCCACCGTAGTTCGCGATTTCGAGCATCAACCACGTCGGCGTGCGGTCCCCAGTCCACTCCTCCCGACCAGTCGAGACTAACGCTCCCTACCCGACTCCGGGGCGGAGCGAAACAGGCAGAGGGGCACAGATTCCAAGGGACGCAAGGGTCTGCGGCGAGCCCGGCCGTCTCGGCCACGCCCCCTGCACGCTTGTCTCGCTATGCGAGACAAGCGTGCAGGGGCAGGCTGTGGCCGTGGCCGAGACGGCCGGGTCTGTGGGGAGGGATGAAGGATCGTCGCCTGCGGGTCACGCGAGACGCACGGATCCGTCATGAGACTCGCAAGTCGTGTGCAAGAGCGTGAGAAGTCCCGACTTCCGTGCGTGTCACCCTCGGAGAAACACCGCACTCCGCCCAGGCGCACATAGGACTGCCAGAGCGGCCGGCACAACTCCGCCCCGGCACGCCACACCAGCCACCCAAGCCTCGCCAGTCTGTCAAAGTGCCGCCAGCCTGCTAAAGCAAGAGAAGGGACACCTCGTGCGCCGTCTCCGGAGCCCGCTCGTCATCGCCATCGTCGTCAGCCTTGCCGTCGCCGTACCGGTGATCACCGGCGTCGCGGCGGCCAAGCCGCCCGTGGGGACGGGGAAGGCGCGGGCGTTCTCCGGCACGCCGACCGTCGGCGCCCTCTTCGACAGCGCCACCAGAAAGAAGCACTTCTGCACCGCGAGCGTGGTCGCGAGCCCGGGGGGAGACGTGCTGATGACGGCCGCGCACTGCATCACCGGGAGCGCCAAGGGCTTCTCCTTCGCGCCTGGCTTCCACAAGGGGCGGTCGCCCTTCGGCCGGTGGACCGTGACCGGCGCCTACTTCGATCCCGAATGGATGGCCCACCAGAGTCCGACCCGTGACTTCGCCTTCCTCACCGTCGCCCCGCGGCGGATCGGCGGAGTGCAGACGGAGATCCAGGCGGTGACCGGCGCCAACGTCCTCGGCACCAAGCCGACCCGCGGTGAGACCGTCACCATCCCCGCCGATCCGGCCGGTGAAGCCAACGCCCCGATCACCTGCACCACCAAGGTCTATTTCGAAGGCGTCTTCCCGGCCTTCAACTGCAACCCCTACGTCGACGGCACCAGCGGCTCCCCGTGGCTGGCCGCCACCTCCGAAGGGGTCATGGTCGTCGGCCTGATCGCCGGCCTCCACCAAGGCGGCTGCTACTCCTACACCTCCTACAGCCCACCGCTGGGAAGCGACGCCCGGGCGGTCTACCAGCGCGCGGCGTCGGGCGCGAAACCGCAGATCGGTCCCGAAGCCGGATCCGACAACTGCAGCACCGGGCTCTGATCATCTCGGCTACTTGTCGCGGGCGTATACCGCGCTTAACCTATCCGGACCATGAGGCGTACCGGGGTCTTCTTGACGCTGATGTTCCTGATGCTGCTGGTGGCTTCCGCCGCTGACGCGGAGAGCCGCGTCCTTTACCGGGCGACCAGCAGCGACAATCACATCCTCGCCTACGGCTTGGCGTCGAGCGGAGCGCTGTTTCCGATCGCGGGATCGCCGCTTGCCCAGACCGGTTCGCCCCAAGGCGTTGCGCTCACGCCCGACGGCCACTTCCTCTACGTGGCGCTCGCGGGGAGCAGTCAGATCGCCGCGTTCAGCGTCAACGCCGAAGGTGCGCTCTCGGCGCTTCCCGGCTCGCCGTTCGCGACCGGCGCGGGTGCGGTCGGGCTCGCCGTCTCTCCGGATGGACGCTCGCTCTACGAGGTGAGCGGGTCGGGGAACGGGATCTATCGCCAGGCGATCGGCGTCGACGGATCCCTCTCCGCCCCGGGCGCGCCGACCAGCACCGGGGCGTCCTCCTTCCCCGCGATGGCCGCGATCACTCCCGACGGGAGACGCCTCTACGTCACTGTGTTCAACCTCGCGGCCGTCGAGGGATTCGCGATCTCCGCCGACGGCTCGCTCTCACCCCTCCCCGGATCTCCCTATCCGGCGCCCACCGGTGGCGTCGGCATCTCGATCGCGCCGGACGGTGCGCACCTGTACACGGCGTCGACGTTCTCCAGCGCGGTCTACGCCGCGTCGATCGGCACGGACGGGTCGCTCACCGCCGTCCCTGGGTCGCCTTTCGCGAGCGGCCCCGGTACCCGTGGGATCGCCATCACGGCCGACGGCCGCCGGCTCTACACCACGAACACCGCGACCGGCGCGGGCCAGGGCACGTGGGGGTACAACATCGGCGCGGACGGCTCGCTGACGGCGGGGAGCCCGTTCGCGCCCGCCGGACAGGCTGCTGTCGCGATGGCGCCTGATTCACACCACCTCTACGTCGGGGCCGCGTTCACCGGCGCCATCAGCGGCCTGAGCATCGGCAACGCGGGCGAACTGACGCTGGTCCCCGGGAGTCCCTACTCGAACAGCGCGCCCGGGTCGGACGCCTGGCAGATGGCGATCTCCCCGGATCAGCCACCCGTCGCGGCGTTCGCGGCCGCGCCGGGCGCAGCCGGTTCGCCGAGCGTGTTCGACGCCTCGTCCTCGACCGACCCGGAAGGGTCCATCGCCCGCTACGACTGGTCCTTCGGCGACGGTTCCATCACCTCGGCCGGAGCCGTGACCACGCATACCTATGGGGCGCCGGGGACCTATCGCGTGACCGTGACCGAGACCGATGACGAAGGCTGCTCGACCACGTTCATCTTCACCGGGCAGACCGCGATGTGCGACGGCTCGCCGGTCGCGCAGGCCTCGCACGACGTCGTCGTCCCGGCGTCCGCGTCCCCGGCGCCGGTCGAGACCAAGCCTGCCTCCCCGGACAAGAAGCCGCCGGCGTTGAAGCTTTCGGGCAAGAAAAAGCAGGCGTTAGGGGCGACGATCTTCGTCCGCGCTACCTGCGACGAGGCGTGTACGGTGACCGCGTCGGGGCGGGTCAGGACGAACCACGGAAAGGCCGGCCACTCGTTCAAGCTCAAGCCCAAGAGCGTCCATCTCGCCCCCCGCGCGGCGGGCACGCTGAAGCTCAAGCTGGCCAAGGCTGTGCGAAAGGCGGCGACCGAAGCGCTCCAGGGCGGAAGCTCGGCAAGCGCCCAGCTCTCGGTTACGGCCACCGACGGCTCCGGCAATGTCACCGCCGCCACGCGCCAGGTGCAGCTGGTGCTCGGACGCTGAGGAACCCGGCGTCGGGATCAGCGCTCGAGCGACTCGAGGATCAGCTCGACCGAGGCGGCCGGGACTTCGAGGGGGGCGAGGTGGCCGCAGTCGGGGATCGTGGTCCCGGCGGCGTCGGGCAGGCGGGCGACGAGCGCCCCGACGGCGTCCTTGAAGTCCGGCAGGTCCTCCGCGCCGGCGGCCACGACGGCCGGGCAGTCGACCAGCGCGAGCAGGTCGGGATCGGCCTCCAGCGGGTCCTCGGCGAACTCGATCTGCTCCCCGCCACGGCCGCGCAGGTTGGCCTGGTGCATGGCCGCGATCAGCGGGCCGACGGCGGGCGTGGCGGCGGGGCGGACCCAGCCCGCGACGATCGCCGCGATCGGGCCCTCGACGTCGCCGGCGGCCTCCGCGCCCTCGACCGCGTCCCACACCGCCAGCAGCTCCGGCGAGGGCTCGGGCTCGGGAACCGCGGGCGCCGAGATCAGGGTCAGCGACGCCACTTTCTCGGGGTGGACCGCGGCGACCCGCAGGGCCACCGCGCCACCGAAGGAGTTGCCGACCAGCGCCGCCTTGCCGCCACCGAGCTCGTCGATCGTCTCCGCCACGTCCTCCCAGTGGGCGACCGGCGGCCGGCCCACATCCCGCGGTTGGCGATGCCGGCGTGTAGAAGGACCACCGTCGGCCCTTCGCCCCGGAGGTCGTGAGGAAGCACCGGCGGAGCCTAGACACAGGTGGCGGGCGCGTCCAGGGGCGACCTAGGCGCCGGTGCGCTCGTAGGTCGCGGCGAGGAGTCGCTCGGTGGTCCTCAGGTTCTCGGCGAGGCGGGCTGCCGCGAGGTCGGCGTCTCCCTGTTTGACCGCGTCGAGGATCTCCTCGTGCTCGGCGACGAAGGCGTCGGGGTCCGAGCGGAGGCCGGCCGCCAGCCGGACGTAGCGCTCGGCGCTCGACCAGAGGAGGCGGAGAAGGTGGTCGGTCCAGGCCGATTCGGTGACGTCGTAGAGGCGGAAGTGGAAACGCTGGTGGGCCTCGTAGGCGGCGGGCTCGTCGTCGCGGCCGAAGTGGGCCCTCATCTCCGTCAGCGCCGTCTC
>JAFDWD010001136.1 GCA_018268695.1 Actinomycetota bacterium | reverse complement strand
GAAGCGGTGGGCGATCTGCTCGACCGTCAGGTAGTCGCCGTATTCCGGCGACTGCGGGTCGGAGACCGAGCGGACGAAGTTGCCGAGCCCTTTCGGGTGGTTCAGCTGCAGCAGGACGGCAAGCTCACCGACGTTCTGTTCCTTCGGAACCTTGGTCGCGGAGGCGATACCGGCAAGCGCGAGGCCGGCAAGCGCGAGCGCGACGAGCGCCGTGGCCAGGCGGGAGAGACGGGCGCGCCCGGCGTGAGCGGCCGTGGGGTGGGACGACATCAGGTCGATCGACTCCTTCGAGTGGAAGAGGGGTACGAGAACATTTACATCGGCAGATTCGACGCTGAGCCTGAGTCTCTTTCCCGGCCTTACACTGGCGGCGGTGGACATCGCTCTCGCCCTCGTCGCGGCGCTCCTCTTCGCGCTCGGCACCGTCCTCCAGCAACGCGCCGGGCTCGAAGCCCCGGCCGGCGGCTCCAGCTCGGGCCTCCTCATCCGTATGGCGCAGCGACCGGTATGGCTGCTGGGGATCGCCGCCGACTCGCTCGGCTTCGTCGCCCAGGCGGCGGCGCTCGGCTTCGGCCGCCTCGCGGTGGTGCAGCCGCTCCTCGTCTCCAGCGTCGTCTTCGCGCTGCCGCTCGGCGCGCGGCTGACCAGGCAGAAGGTCACCCGCGTGGACGTCGCCGCCGCGGTCCTGGTCGTCGCCGCGCTCGTCGCCTTCCTTACCTTGGCCAACCCCTCGGGCGGCCGTGCCGACGCGCCGCTCGGCGACTGGCTGGTCGCGATCGGGGCCTGCCTGGCGGTCTGCGCACCGCTCGTCCTCGCGGGGACGAGAGGGAGCGCGCCGCGGCGGGCGGCGATGCTCGGGATCGCGACCGGGGTCCTCTTCGCGCTCTCGGCGGCGCTCACCAAGGCGGTGGTCGATGAGCTCGACGACGGGGTCCTGACGATCTTCACCACCTGGCACCTCTACGGGCTGGCGGTGATCGGCTACGCGTCGATGACGCTGAACCAGATGGCGCTGAACACCGGCGCGCTCGCTCCGGCCGTCGCCACGAGCATGGCGTTCGACCCGATCACCAGCGTCGTCCTCGGCGTCACCCTCCTGCAGGAGAGGCTGAACGTGGGACCGCTGGAAATCCTCGCCACGGCCTTCGCCCTGGTGGCCGCCGGGGTGGGCATGGCGGTGCTGTCCCGGCAAAAGGCCGACCAGGAGGGATTAACGGCAGGAGGAGGCGCTGCCGACAAGAACATCGGGGTATCTCCCGGCGCGACCTGATCGCCCGCCCGGTCCCGTCCAATGGCTGTCGAAGACGAAACGAAATCGAACGAAGAGGCGCCGGAGGCTCGCGAGTTCCAGGAGGAGACGCGCGCCCACCGGCTGGCGAAGCTCGCCGCGCTGCGGGAGCGCGGCATCGAGCCCTACCCGGTGCGCTTCGACCGCGACTCCACCGCGGCGGCGATCCGCGCGGAGTTCGGGGCGATCTCACCGGGGACCGACACCGGCCGGGTGGTGCATCTGGCCGGTCGGGTGATGGGGGAGCGGCGCCACGGCGGCCTCGACTTTGCCGACCTCCAGGACGAGACCGGCAGGGTCCAGCTGATCGTCACCCGCACCGAGGTCGGCGGCGAGGGGCTACATGACTTCTCCGACCTCGACCTCGGCGACTGGATCGGCGTCGAGGGGACCGTCGTCGCCTCCGACAAAGGTGAGCTCTCGGTCCGCGTCGACAAGTTCGAGCTGCTCTCGAAGAGCCTCCGCGCGCTGCCCGACATCCGCCACGGGCTGATCGACCCGGAGGCGCGCTATCGGCGCCGGTACCTCGACCTGATCCTCGACGAGCCCTCGCGGCGGGTCTTCGCGATCCGCTCCGCGGTGATCTCGGCGACCCGCAAGACGCTGCTCGACAAGGGCTTCACCGAAGTCGAGACGCCGGTCCTCCTCGACCAGGCGGGCGGCGCCGCGGCGAAGCCGTTCATCACCCACCACAACGCGCTCGACATCGACATGACCCTGCGGATCGCCCTCGAGCTGAACCTCAAGCGCCTGATCGTCGGCGGCATGAACCGCGTCTTCGAGATCGGCCGGGTCTTCCGCAACGAGGGCCTCGACACCCGTCACAACCCGGAGTTCACGTTGCTCGAGGCCTACCAGGCCTTCGGCGACTACGAGGACATGATGGACCTGACCGAGGCGATCGTCGAGGCCTGCTGCCTGGAGGCGATCGGGACGACGGTGGTGACGATCAGCGGCAAGGAGGTCGACCTCAAGCCGCCCTGGCGCCGGGCGACGATGGCCGAGCTGATCGAAGAGAACGCCGGAGTGAAGATGCATCCGTCGATGCCGGTCGCCGACGCGCGGAAGATCGCCGACGAACGCGGGGTCGAGTACCTCGATGTCTGGGGCTCGGGCAAAATCATGGCCGAGGTCTACGACGACTCCTCCGAGCACCTCCTGATCGAGCCCACCTTCGTCCTCGACCACCCACGCGAAGTGTCACCGTTGGCGCGCGCTCATCGGGATGATCCGACTCTTACGGAGCGGTTCGAGCTGGTGGTTGCGGGTCGCGAGCTCGCGAATGCTTACTCGGAGTTGAACGACCCGGTGGACCAGGCCGAACGGTTTCAGACCGAGGCGGATCTGCAGGCGGGTGGCGACGAAGAGGGTGAACCGGTCGATAACGACTACGTCGAAGCGTTGGAGTACGGGTTGCCTCCGACCGGTGGGCTGGGGATCGGGTTGGACCGGTTGGTGATGCTGATCTCGGGGGCCGAAGCCATTCGTGACGTCATTTTGTTCCCGACGTTGAGGCCGGAGAATGCTCCAGTGGTCCCCACTGCGATCGCTGCGCCGCAGGAGGTCGCTACCGACAGGTCTCCCTCACTCTCGGGCTCCGCCCTCGGACAACGTTCGGGAGACCTGTCGGCATCGACCTCCCCTACGAGGCGTCCAAAGCACCTGCACTATCTGGCGTGGGCGGCAGTACTAGTTGCGATCTTCAGTCTGTTGCCGACTGCGACTTCGATTCGGTTTTCGTTGGGGCACTTCTCGTTCGTGCACGGGGATACTCGTAGCGCCGGGTTGATCCTCAGCGTCGCGTTGGGTCTCGGCATCATCGGGATCGCTCGTGGCCTGAGCAGAGGAAAGCGCAGGGCGTGGGCGATCGGTGTGGTGCTCTTTGGGTTAGCGACGCTCGTGCACCTGTTCAGAGGCCCCGATCCGGTGGCGGTGGTCCTGAGCGCCGCGATGATGTTTGCGCTCATTTGGTTCAGGGACGACTTCAGGGCGCACAGTGATCCGGGGTCTTTGCAGCAGGCGGCGGTGTTCGTTCCGGTCTACCTGCTCTTCGTGTTCGTCTTCACCTCGATCACGCTGTTTGCCGAGCGGAAGAGCATCACTCCGGACCTCACCTTTTGGGGGAACGTCGAAACTACGGTGAAGGGGCTGGCGGGGTTCGCCGGGCCTTACACGTACCACCGGCAGGTCTTCCACGACTTCTTCGAAACTGGACTCTTGGTCCTCGGGATCATCGGGCTGCTGACGCTGCTGTATCTGGTGCTGCGCACGTTCGTCCAGGCGGATCCGCCGACGCCGGAGCGGCGGGCGCGGGCGGAGGAGATCGTGCGGCGGTGGGGCGACGACACGTTGGATTACTTCGCCCTGCGCCGGGACAAGAACTACTTCTTCGCCGCCGACGGCGAATCGCTGATCGCCTACCTGTACGTGCGGGGGACGGCGATGGTCGCCGCCGACCCGATCGGACCGCCCGGCAACGAGGCGCGGACGCTCGACGAATTCCTCGCCTTCTGCGCCGAGCGCGGCTGGCGCGTCGCCTTCTTCGCGATCCGCGAGGCCGACGCCGACCTCTATCGCGAACGCGGCATGCACCCGGTCTACCTTGGCGACGAGGCGATCCTGCGGCTCGACACCTTCACCCTCGACGGGTCCGAGCGCAAGGCGGTGCGGTCGGCGGTGAAGCACGTCGAGAAGGGGCACACCTTCGAGCTGATCGCGGAGAACGAAGCCTCGCCGGAGCTGGTCGCCGAGCTGAACGAGATCTCCGAGGAATGGCGCAAAGGGGCGCCGGAGCGCGGCTTCACGATGGAGCTCGGCGAGGACGTCGAGGGGACCAACCCCGACTTCGTCCTGGCGATCGCCCGGGACCGTGGCAGCGAGAAGGTCGAGGGCTTCCTGCGCTTCGTGCCCGTCTTCGGCGACGAACCCGGCTACTCGCTCGACCTGATGCGGCGGCGCCTCGACTCGACCAACGGCATGACCGAGTTCCTGATCGCGCGGGCGGCGCAGACGCTCGGCGCGCGTGGGTTCAAGCGCCTGTCGCTGAACTTCGCGGCGTGGGGGAGGCTGCTCGACTCGGCCGAGGACGCCGGGCTCTCCGGCCGGCTGCAGCGGCTGATGGCGAAGGGGCTGAACCCGTTCTTCCAGATCCAGAGCCTGCGTGACTTCAACGCGAAGTTCGGCCCCGAGTGGGTGCCGCGCTCCTGCGTCATCGACGACGCCTCCGACCTTCCCCGCGTCGCCATGCTCTACGCCTCGGTCGAGGGGTTCCTCGAGGTCCCGCTCCTGAGCCACGCGCTCGAGCCGCCGATCCGCCAGCGGGTCGAAGCGGCCCGCGAGGCCGAGACCGCCGGCGTCTAGACAGGGGCGCAGGAAATGGCCACGAAGCGTCACGGCGGCGACCTCGACGCGATCCTCGCGACCGCCGTCGCCGACCGCAAGCGGATGAACTCCAACGCGCTCGGCGCGTTCAGCCTCACCCTGCTCGGGGTGGCGAGCGTGGTCGGCGCCGGGATCTTCGTCGTCACCGGCGACGCCGCCGCCCACTACGCGGGCCCCGCCGTCCTCATCTCCTTCGTCCTCGCCGGGATCGTCGCCGGGCTGACCGCGCTCTGTTACGCCGAGCTGGCCGCCTCGATCCCGGTCGCGGGCTCGACCTACTCCTACGCGCTCGCCGCCTTCGGCTCCTTCGTCGGCTGGTTCATCGGCTGGGACCTCCTGCTCGAGTACCTCTTCGCCGCGTCGACGGTGGCGGTCGGCTGGTCGGGCTACCTCGTCAGCCTCGCCGCCTCGTGTGGGGTCCACATCCCCCACGACCTCGCCGCGGCGCCGTTCGGCTCGAACCCCGGCATCGTCAACCTGCCGGCGCTGGCGATCATGTTGATCACCTCCGGCGCCCTCTACGTCGGCACCAAGGAGTCGGCGGTCGCCAACAACACGATGGTGGTGCTGAAGCTGACGATCCTGGCGCTGGTCGTCGGCGTCGGCATCTTCTACGTGACGTCCTCGAACCTGGAACCGTTCCTGGTCCCGGCCGAAGGCGGGTTCGGGCACTTCGGCTGGAGCGGCGTGCTGCGCGGGGCGGGGATCGTCTTCTTCGCCTACATCGGCTTCGACGCGGTCTCGACCGCCGCGGCGGAGGCGAAGGAACCGCGCCGCACGATCCCGATCGGGCTGCTCGGCACGGTGACGATCGCGACCGCGATCTACGTCGCCGTCGGCTTCGTCCTCACCGGGATGCTCAACTACCGCAAGCTCGGGGTCGCCGATCCGGTCGCCGCCGCGGTCGCCGCCGCCGGCCCGAACCTCGACTGGCTGCTGCGGCTGGTCGACGTCGCCGCGGTGATCGGGCTCGCCTCGACCGTGCTCGTCACCCTCTACGGACAGACGCGGATCTTCATGCGGATGTCGGAGGACGGGATGCTGCCGCCGGCCTTCGGCAAGGTCGGGGCGAAGACGAAGACGCCGCACTTCTCGATCCTCGTCTGCGGGATCGTCGGCGGCATCGTCGCGGCGCTGGTGCCGCTCTCGGTGCTCGGCGAACTGATCTCGATCGGCACCCTGCTGGCCTTCATCATCGTCTCCACCGGGGTGGTGACGCTGCGGCGCCGCTACCCCGACCTCGAGCGTCCCTTCCGCGTCCCCTGTCTGCCGCTGGTCGCGGCGGCGGCGATCCTCTCCTCGCTGGCGTTGATGGCGACGCTCCCGGGCGCGACCTGGATCCGGCTTGCGGTCTGGGCGCTGCTCGGCTTCTGCGTCTACTTCTTCTACGCGCGGGAGAACAGCCGGCTGCGCCTGGCCGAACACGCGGCGGCGCCGGTCGGGCCGCCCTCCGAGGTCGGACTGTGATCGGCCGGCCGCTCCACCGCGCCTCGCGGAACGCCGACCTCGGCCTCCTGCACGAGACCTTCTTCATCTGCGCGGTGACGACGATCCTCTGTATCCGCACCGATCTCTGGCTGACGAACTACCCGCAGCTCGGCGGCCATGGCCTGCACATCGCCCACCTGCTCTACGGCGGCGCGCTGATGCTGGTAGCCCTGGCCTTCCTGCTGACCCTGCTCGGCCGTCGTGTGCGCTGGGTCGCCGCGATCGTCGGCGGCATCGGGTTCGGCTTCTTCATCGACGAGCTCGGCAAGTTCATCACCGCCGACAACAACTACTTCTTCCGCCCCGCCGCGGGGATCATCTACCTCGTCTTCATCGTCCTCTTCCTCGCCTCGCGTGCCTACCAGCGGCGGCGCGGGCTGACCGAGGACGAGCGGGTGCGGAACGCCTTCGAGCTGATCGCCGAAGCGAGCATCGGGCCGTGGCAGGCGGGCTCGCGGGCGCGCGCCCTCACCCTGCTCGGCGCGGTGGAGCCGACGAACCCGCTGCGGGCATCGCTCCTCGCCCTCGCCGACGGGATCGACGCGACCCCCGATCCGGCACCTCCCTTCTGGACCCGCTGGAGCGAGGCGATCGCCCGCCGTTACGAGGCCGCCACCCGGACCGACTGGTTCCGCCCGGCCGTGATCTCGGTCTTCGTCCTCTGGGCGACGATCTCCCTGATCGGCGTCTTCGCCCTGGTCCTCCCGGTCGGCTTCGAGGAAGGCGCGGCGCGCGCCGGCGAACGCTCCGACGCGATCGCCCACCTCAGCTTCCTCAACTGGGGCTCGCTCGTCTCCAGTGCGCCCTCCGGCGTCCCCGTCTTCCCCGGCCTCTCCGACCTCGCGCGCGGCGACCGCCCCCAGGCTTACGTCTGGCTGACCCGCGCCCTCCTCGTCTCGATCCTCATCACCCGCGTCTTCTCCTTTGTCGAGTCCCAGTTCGGCGCGGTCTTCGGCCTCGGCATCGACATCCTGCTGCTGATCTCGGTCCAGGCGATGGCGAGGCAGGAGGAGAGGCGCCTCTAGGGTCTCGGCGGTGCTCCGCTCGCGCTCCGCGCTCATCGGCTCGGCGATCGTCGCCGGCTTTCTCGCCAACTACTGGGCACTGGAAGGCCTGCTTGCCGATCGGCACGACTTCGACGCCGCCTGGATCAGCGACCTCTCGACCCGGTCGGAGTCCTCGGGCGGGACCTTCGTCGCGCTCGGGATCGTGGCCGCGGTGGCGCTCCTTATATACGGGGGCCTGCTGGTCGCGGCGCTGCGACCGCAGGGGTCGCTGCTGCGGTGGGGGGCGATCGCCTTCGTCGTCGGCGCCGGGTTCACCCTGATCGCGGCGGCCGCGCCGCTCAGCTGCGCGGAAGGGCTGGAAGCGGCGTGCGACCTGCGCGACGACGCGCTCGACCTCGTCCACTCGGTCGCCACCGCGGGGGAAATCGGGGCGACGGTGCTGAGCTTCGGGCTGCTCGGGGTCGGGTTCCTGCGCGGGGGGAGGAGGCGGCTCGGGTGGGTGAGCCTCGGTTTCGGCGCGCTGTGGCTGGCACTGACGATCGTCACCGGGGTCAGCTACCTGAGCGACGGGGTCGATGAGGTGAAAGGGGCCTTCCAGCGGGTGGACCAGATCGTCTTCGGGGCATGGCTGGTGACCTTGGCCGTGGCGGTCGCGCCGTGGGCAGGTGGCGACCCGCCGAGCGGGTGATGCCGATGTTGCAGGGTCAAGGCGCGTGGTGGAAGTGCCGATGGCCTTCCTATGCGCCTCGTCCGACACCTCTCATTCAGCAATGTCATCGCGATGCTCGCCCTCTTCATCGCCCTCGGTGGGGCGGCCTACGCGGGCACGAAGATCAGCGGCAGCCAGATCAAGAACGGCTCGATCGGGGGTGGGAAGCTGAAGGAAGAAACCATCACCGCGAACAAGCTCAAGAAGGGGACGCTGACCGGGGCGCAGATCGCGAACCAGTCGATCACCGGGGCGCAGATCCAGAACGGGTCGATCGACGCGAGCCAGATCAACATGACGACCCTCGGCACGGTGCCCTCGGCGCAGACGGCGAGCAAGGCGGAAACCGCGAGCAAGGCTGAAACCGCGACCAGCGCGACGAATGCCGATAACGCCAAGCATGCGGAAACCGCGGACCGGGCGACGATCGCCGACAGCGCCACGGAAGCGACGACGGCCGGGAACGCGGACAAGATCGGTGGCAAGACGGCCGCCGAACTGAAAGGCGAACTCGAACTGACCTGCGGAGCCGCGACCGAATTCTTCGGTGGCATGTGCTGGGACGAATCTGTTCGGCCGGCCAAATTCTGGCTCGCGGCGGTCAAACAATGCGGTGAAGCCGGTGGGCGCCTGCCGTCGATCGAGGAACTGATCGCCTACGTGCTCCAGGAAGGCACGCAGGTGTCCGAACAGACCTGGTCCGCCGACATCGACCAGCTCGAAGGGGTCGGGAACAAAGAGGTCATCTTCACCACTGATGAGAACGGTCGGTCGACCGCGGACGGAAGCCCGCTCGGCGGTCTCCTCGGCTACCGCTGCGTCTTCCCTCAGTCAAACTGAGCCGGGTGATCGCTTTCGCGACGAGCCGGGACCTGCCCGGAGGCTGGGACGACGATCAGGAGGCGGCGCGGCTGGCCGGGGCGGAGTTCGTCGTCTGGGACGACCCCGCGGTCGACTGGGAGACCTACGACCGGGTGGTGATCCGCTCGGTCTGGGACTACAGCCGGCGGGTCGAGGAGTTCCTCGCCTGGTGCGGGGCGGTCGGGCCCGAGCGGTTGCGCAACACGCCTGAGCTGGTCGCCTTCGACGCCGACAAGCGCTACCTCGGCGAGCTCGGCGTGGCGATCGCGCCGACGACCTTTGTCGGGCCGGGCGACCCGCTGCCGACCCTGGCCGGGGAGGTGGTGGTGAAGCCCAACGTCTCGGCGGGAGCGCGCGACACCGGTCGCTTCGGCCCGGCGAGGCACGGTGAGGCGATCGCGCTGATCGAGCGGATCCGGGCCGGCGGGCGCGTCGCGATCGTCCAGAGCTACCTTGCCGACGTCGACCGCAACGGGGAGACGGCGCTCGTCTTCATCGCGGGCCGGCTCTCGCACGTCCTCCATAAGCGCCCGGTCCTGCGCGGCGAGGGAGAGGCGCCGCTTGGCGACGACGAGCACGGGCCGGCGGCGGTGATGCTGGAGGACGACCTCGTCCGTCCGGGGAGCGTGGAGCACGCGCAGCGGGAGTTCGCCGAGGGCGTGGTGGCGAAGGTAACGGAGGGCTTCGGCATACCGCTCTACGCCCGGGTCGACGTCGCCCACGACGACGACGGGTCGCCAGTGCTGATGGAGCTCGAGGCGATCGAGCCGTGCCTCTACCTCAATCTCGTACCCGGCGCGGCGGAGCGCTTCGCCCGCGCCGTCGTCGCCTTCTGAGACGCTGATCGATACGAGGGCGGTATGCTCCCGAAAATGCCGCGGGCGACAGGGGCGCAAGCTCGCCCGCTCCGTGGACGAACGAGGCCGACCCTTTGGGAGGGTGAGCGGCCAAGAAGGAGAGAAGAGCATGCGCAAACACGTGCTGATAGTCCTCGCCTTGGGGGCGCTCGTCGCCGTCTCGGTGGTCGGGATCGCCACCGCGGCGGGCGGCGAAGGCCCGGTGACGGTGAAAGTCGGGAACCTCGAACTGACGGCGAACGGCGGCTTCTCGCCGACGGCCCTGTCGAAGACCAAGCAGACGCCGATCGAACTGACGGCCGAAGGGTCGGTCAAAGAGTCCGACGGGAGCCATCCGCCCGCGGCCCGGGAAATCATCATCGAAGGCGACAAAAACGCTGAAATCCACGTTAAGGGCATCCCGACGTGCTCGGCGGGCAAACTGCAGGCGACCGATACGCAGACCGCTCTGAAGAACTGCAAGCCGGCCCTGATCGGCGAAGGGAAAACGACCGCCCAGGTTGCATTTGCCGAACAGCCGCCGATCAACGTCCCCTCGAAGTTGCTTCTCTTCAACGGCGGCGAAAAGGGCGGCAAGATCACCTGGTACGTCCACGCCTACTTCTCCAACCCGATCTCGGGCGCGATCGTCTCCACCGTCACCATCCAGAAGAAAAAGAACGGTCGCTTCGGCACCTACACGGTGACCAAGGTGCCGCAGATCACCGGTGGTTCGGGCTCGATCATCTCGTTCAACCTGAAGATCAAAAAGAGCGTCGCCGGGGTCAACCCGATCAGCGCCAAATGCACCGACGGGAAGCTCAAAGTCCACGTCGAAGCGAAATTCGAAGACGGGACCAAGGCGGCGACGGAAATCGTCCGCGCCTGCACCCCGAAGGGCTGATCCACCGCGGCCGAGAGCCGCAGCGGAAATGAAAAGGGCGGCCCTCGGGCCGCCCTTTTCGGATATGCGCGGGGACAACTTATCCCACGATGTATCCGAGGGCAACCGTTTCAGTACCCAGAGCCATCGAGATCGACACCGCCTTCAGCTGTCGACCACGACGGATCCAACTCGGCCGATGCGGTGGAAGTGGTCGTCGCAGGTCAGCACCGATGCGCCGTGACGCGCGGCGGTGGCGGCGATCCAGATGTCGTTGGTCGGGACGGGGGTTCCTGCCTTGCGTAGTTCGACGACGATCTCCGCGTAGTGGCGACTCGTCTCCGCGTCGACCGTCAGCACCCGGACAACGGGGTTCGCGAGGAAGGTGTCGAGGGCGCTTTCGTTGCTCTGCCGCCGGCCGCCGAGCAGGAAGCCGGTTCGCAGCTCACCGAGCGCGACCGCCGGCATGCCCACCATTTCGGCACGGTCGAGCAGCGCCGCGAGCTCTTCGTTACCGCGCCGGAAGTTGCTGTAGGCGGACGTGTCGACGCAGAAGGTGCTCAACGCCAGAGCTCGTCGTCGACCGACTCGAACTGCGCGGTTGCCGCCTCGAAGTCCCGGAACTCGTCCTCGCTCCAGCCGCCGGCCAGGCGGGCCAGACCGTTGGACCGAACACCGGTGGCACCCAGTCCTTGGCCGAGAAGGTCGATGACCGTCTGGTTCAGGGACTGGCCGCGGCGTCGTTTCTCGCGCTCCAGCGCCTCCGAGAGGGCGGGGGGAAGGTTTCTGATCGTCAAGGCTTTCATAGCATTCCAATCGTGCATTCAACTAGTGCTTTCAATTGTGCCATAACTTTACTGCACCGAGCTGGAAGGTCCGGTGGAGCGGATGAGCTCGCCCAGTTCGCGGCCGATGCGGTCGGCGGCGGCCGCGGCGGCGGGGGAGGCTTCGTCCATCTGGAGGAAGTTGTGGATCATGCCGTGCTCGCGGCGGGACATGACTTCGTTGCCGGCCTGGCGAAGGTGCTTGGCGTAGGCCTCGAGCTCATCGCGCAGGGGGTCGCGCTCGGCGCTGACGATCAGGGCCGGGGGCATGGCCGAGAGGTCGGCGGCGGCGAGCGGGCTCACGCCTTCGTCGCCCCAGCGGGATTCGTCGGCGACCCACTGAGAGTTGAACCAGCGGACCACCTTCGGATCGAGGCCGCCGCCCTCGGCGTTCTCTCGCATCGAGGGGTGGCTTCCGGTGAGGTCGGTGTTGGCGTAGATAAGCGCCTGCACGGCGGGAAGGGCTGCCGGGTCCTTGCTGCGCAGGCGCTGGCAGGCGAGGGTGACGAGCGTCCCGCCCGCGCTGTCGCCGAGGGCACCCCAAGGCCCGAGTCCCTCGAGCTCCTCCGGCCGGCGCGCGATCCAGCGCATCGTCGTGACCGCGTCGTCGACCGAGGCCGGCCAGGGATGCTCGGGCGCGAGCCTGTACTCCAGCGAGAGGACCGCGGCGTCGGCGGCTGCGGCGAGGCGTCGGCAGAGCCGGTCGGCGGAGGCGACGCTGCCGACGGTCCAGCCGCCCGCGTGCAGGTAGAGGATGAGCGGGGACGGCTCGGCCCGGGGGCGGTAGAGGCGGGCGGGCAGCCCCTCGACCTCGATGTCACGGACGGTGTCCATCTCCGGGCCCGGTTGCTTCTGTGCCGCCCGCTCGTCGAGGGCCGCTCGCGCCTCGGCGACGTCCGGGTCCTCCCCGAACGGCGACGGGCGCATCGCCAGCACTTCCATCTGTCGGTCGGCGTACTTCATCGGCGTCATTTTCGCCCAGGCGTAGAAGTGCGTTCGTACTTAGGTGTCATATACGGCCAAAAGTACGAACGCACTGAGGCGGCGGGTCAGGCGGCCGCCGCCGGGGCCGCGTGCAGGCGCCGGAGGGCGAGCGACTGGGCCTCGGCGAGCGGCGTCGTGCCGTGGCGCTCCGCCGCGCCGAGGACCTCCAGGACCACACTGCCGATGTGGTCGACCAGGCCGGTGACGGCATCGCGGTCGAGGTGGTGGAGCTCCGCGTAGACGCTGATCAGTCCGCCGGCGTTGGCGATGAAATCGGGGGCGTAGACGATGCCGCGCCGCGCCAGGTCGGCCGCCAGGCCCTCGTCGGCGAGGACGTTGTTGGCGGCACCGCAGACGATCTCGCAGCGGAGGCGCTCGACGGCCGCCGCATCGATGACGCCGCCGAGCGCGCAGGGCGCGAGGACGTCGCACTCGGTGAGGATCGCTCCGTCGGGCTCGATCCAGGGCGCGCCGAGCGCCTCCGCCAGGGCGCGACGGGACGGATCGACATCGGTCATCGTCACCTCCGCGCCGCCGCCGGCCAGCAGGCGCGCCAGCCGCCCGCCGACGTGGCCCGCCCCGACCACGCAGACGCGCACTCCCTTCAGGGACGGGTCGCCGAAGCGGTGGTCGAGGCATGCCCGCAGCGCCGCCAGCACCCCGCGGGCGGTGACCGGGCTCGGATCCCCGCTGCCGCCGCGCTCGTCCGGGAGCCCGACGACGTGGGACGTCCGCTCCGCGATCGTCACCAGGTCGGCGGCGTCGGTGCCGACGTCCTCGGCCGTCACGTACTTCCCGCCCAGGGACGCCACCGCGTCGCCGAAGTCGAGCAGCATCGCGCGACGCAACTCGCCCTCGGGCCGCTCGGAGGAGGGGGCGCAGATCACCCCCTTGCCGCCGCCCAGGGCGAGGCCCGCCGCGGCCGCCTTGTAGGTCATCGCCCGCGCCAGGCGCAGCGCGTCCTCGACGCCGTCGCCCGGCGACTCGTAGTGCCACATCCGCGCCCCGCCCAGGGCGGGGCCGAGGACGGTCGAGTGGACGGCGATCGCGATCGTCGCCCCACTGCGGGGGCCCGTGATGACCCGTAGATCCTCGTAGTTCATGACTCGTACCTCCCTTGCTCCAGGCCCTCTCGCAACTCGCCGAGGAAGCGCGCCGCCTCGGCGCCGTCGAGCGCTCGGTGGTCCCACGACATGCAGAGGTAGGA
>JAFDWD010001135.1 GCA_018268695.1 Actinomycetota bacterium | reverse complement strand
CTGTTGCTCGATCAGGGACCACTTGCGTGGGTCGGCCTGTTGCGAGGCGCGCCACCAGTCCGCCTCGGAGTCGGCGCGCTCGAGGAGCAGCATGCGGTGGCCGTAGCCGGACGCTTCCAGCGCCCTTACCGTGGCCGCCGTGACCTCGACCTCGTTCTCGCGGGACGCCGCGGGATGGAAGCGATCGCCGAGCGAGGCCCCGGCGAAGCGGATCGCCCGCGGCCGGCTCGAGGTGTCGAGGACGAGCGGCATGACCCCGATCACCTCATCCTCGCGGCGCACGACGCTGACCAGCGGCGTGCAGCATTCCTTGCCCTGGTGCTCCCACCAGGCGTGGAACCACTCCGGCGTGACGAAGGCGTTCGAGCGTGCGACGGCAAGGGCGCGCCAGGCGTCTTCCACGCCGGTGAGTCCCGAGACCTCGGTGATCAACTCCGCTCTAGGTTTTTGCATCTATGGGTAACTCGACACTGCGGACGAAAACTTGAGATTCGGGCGACCGAAAGGCCCCAGTCCAGACTCCCGTCAGGTCGCGCGTGGGGACAGTCTGACTCATTTGGATAAAGAGGAGGACCGCCGCCCGCGCACGAGGCTCGGGAACAGGAACCAGAGCGCCAGGCGGTGCGCCACCGGGCGCGGAACGACCGTCATCGCGCCGAACCAGACGAGGAAGGCGAGCCGGGTCGTCACCGACGCGTTACCGCGGCGCCGGACGGCGCCGAGCGAGTCGCGGAGCAGGCCGAGGCGGGTGTCGGTGGCGACCGGGTGGTCGGACGGGTCCAGGCGCAGGGAGATCATCCGCCGCGACAGGTCGGCGACCGAGAGGATCCGACGGGGGTGGGGGAGGCCGAGCTCGGCGGCGAGGCGGAGCAGGTCGGCCGAGGTCCGTTGCCCGTAGCCGATCGACGCGCGGATCTGGTCGAGGTCGATCCGGGCCGCGTTCGGCTCGTAGTTGTTGGCGCCGTGGACGCGGTAGGAGCAGCTCGGCTCCTCGATCGTCGCCACCGTGCCGAGCAGGGTCGAGAGGTGGACCAGGTGCCAATCGGCACCGATCCGGTAGGCGTCCTCGGGGATCGGCAGGATCGGCGCCAGGCTCGCCCGGCGGAAGGCGTAGGCGCTGGTCGGCAGCCAGGCGAGGTCGAAGGGATAGGCGAGCTCGGCGGCGCGCAGATCGCCGGTCGGCATCGGCCAGCGCGGCGGCGGCTTCGTCTCTCCGGTCGGCTTCCCCTCGGCGTCGATGACGTCCATCCGCAGCTGTGCCTTGGCGGCGTCCGGCTCGGCTTCCAGCGCCGCCACGGCGCGGGCGGCCGCCTCGGGGTGGAGCACGTCGTCGGCGTCGAGGAACATCACGACGTCTCCCCGGCAGCGCTCGAGCCCCACGTTCAAGGCCGAGGCCTGGCCGCCGTTCTCCTTCAGCACCACCTCGACCCGGTCCTCGTAGCGGCGGAGGATCTCCCGCGAGTCGTCGGTCGAGCCGTCGTCGACCGCGATCACGTGGGTCCGCGGGTGGGTCTGGGCGACGGCGCTGTCGAGGGCGGCGGTGAGGTAACGGCCGTAGTCGTGGTTGTTGACGACCACGTCGACCGCGAGGGGAGCGGCCGCGCTCATTCTTCCGTCGAGGCGGGGATCCAGCCGTAGACCCGTCGGTACGGGAGGACGGCTCCTTCTTCCGGCTTTCGCTTCAGCGTGACCGAGACGAAGGTGGCGTGTCCCGGCGTCGGCCGCGGCCGCGCCACGAGGTCGAAGGTCGTGTGCGATCCGGGGTAGAGCGAGACGGTCCGGGTCACTTCGCCACCGCCGATGAATTTCGCCGTCACTTCGTAGCTGGTGTAGTGCTGTTCTTGGTTGTCGACGCCGATCCGGGCCCGGGCGATCCCGTCCCCTTGGCTCGGCGCCGGCTTCAGCCAGAGCGCGGTGAAGCCTTCGGCGTCTTCGTTGCCGACCGTCGTCTGGGAAAGGACGATCGCCCCCGCCGCCAAGGCGAGGGCGCCGAGGCCGAGCAGGGCGGAGAGCGGTGAGGGTTTCGGCAGCATGAACGGCGCGGGGGCGTCGGCACCGGGATGGGCGCCCCGCCGCGCCGCCGCGATCGCCGCGGCCACCAGGACCACCAGGACGAGAGCCACGGCCCAGGTCCCCGGCCGCAGGCCGCCGAGGAAGTTCAGCGGCAGCGGCAGCAGGGCGAGGACGGCGAGGCTCAGGGCGAGGCTGATCCAGAGCGCCCGCGGCCACGGCTGTGGCCGCTCGACGAAGGCGGCGAGCTGGATCGCGTAGCCGGTGAGGAAGAAGGCGACCGGAGCCAGCAGCAGCAGGCTGATCCAGTCGACCGGGACGAGCACCGCGAGCAGGGCGAGGATCGCTGCGACGCCGACGATCGCGCGGAGGTCGCGGTGGCGCGTCACGGGCGGCCGCCGAGGTCGTAGACCGAGATCAGGCCGTTGTCGTAGATCCGCGCGGCGCCCGGGATCTTGGAGAACTTCGTCGCCACCCCCGGGAAGAGGAGCTTGTCGTAGCGTTCGTCGCCGAGCAGCGGGAAGAAGTAGCCCTGCAAGCCGTCGCTGGAGATTTCGCGCAGGTCGGTGACCACATAGCGCAGGTTGTTCTCACGCAGCATCCGCAGCTGCCAGGGTTCGAGCGTCGGGTTGGTCAGCAGGTCTTCGACGTCGGGGTTCTTGCCCGTCGTCACGTCCTTCCCGTCGGGGACCATCAGCAGGTTGGCGTCGGCGGTGGCGGCGGCGTAGTTGCCTTCCGGCCCTTCTTCCTTCGCCCATTCGGCGAGCGCCAGGGGCGGCGAGGAGATGGTTTTTCCTTCGGCCGACACCTTCAGCGGTTTCGCCAGCTGGGCGTCCCAGGGCCAGCCGGAGATCACGCCGCCGATGAAGACGAAGCCGAAGGCGGCGGTCAGCACCCAGGGGGCCGCCCGCCGCGACGGCCAGCGGAGCTCCCAGATCCCGGCCGCCGCGACGACGAAGGCGAGGCCGACGAAGAAGAACTCGCTCGCCCGGTTGCCGGTCTCCCAGGCGGCCGGCGCGAGCCGCAGGCCGAGGGCGAGGAAGAAGCCGAGCGAGGCGAGCATGAAGAGGAGCGGCCAGGGGCGGTCGCGGTAGCGCCTCCAGCTGGCCCTGATGCCGAAGATCCAGCCGACGGCGAGGAGGGCGACGCCGATCAGGGCGACGGCGCGGGCGCCGATCGGGGTCGGCCCGGCGGCGCCGTTGTCCTGGAAGAGGCCGCGCGGCGCCGACTCGCCGGTGATCGTGTTGGCCAGCGCTTCGAACGCTTCGGAGAGCGGGTTGGAGAGATAGGAGAACGTCTCTCCGGCGACCACCGCCAGCCAGGCGGCGACGAGGATGAAGGTGAGCAGGGCGTAGGGCCAGGGGTTCGGCGGATCCCAGTCGCGGGCGAACCACCAGAGCAGCAGGCTGACGGCGATCAGGATCACGATCAGCGCGTAGGAGGTGAGGTGGTGGGTGATGACGATCGCCGCGATCGCCACGATCAGCGGCGCCGCCCACTCGCCCATCACGGTCGCCGGGGTCCGTTCCCGCTCGACCAGCATCAGCAGCACGATCGCCAACAGCGGCAGGGCCAGGGACTCGTAGGAGAACTGGGCGCCCCAGAAGAGGAAGTTGAAGTTGGTCGTGTAGATCGCGGCGGCGATCCCGGCGGTGCGCGCCGACCCGCCGATCCGCTCGAAGAGAAGGAAGAGGCCGCCGATCAGGGTCAGGCGGGCGACTCCGACCAGGATCACCCCGGCGGTATAGGTGGAGAGGCCGCTGATCTTCACCAGCGCCGAGGTCGCCCCCTCGAGGCCCGGGTAGTAGGGCGTCACCTTCAGCACCGGGTTGTGGTGGAAGAGGTGGCTGTGTTCGCGGATCTGTTCGACGTTGAACGAGTGGATCAGCTCGTCGGTGAAGGTGAAGGACGGGGCGTCGTGGACGACCTTCACCAGGTAGAGCGCGACCCCCAGCAGGCAGGCGAGCGCCAGCCGTTCCCGGTCGCCGGTCTCGCCGCCGAGCAGGCGGAAGAAGATCGGCAGGCCGATCGTCAGCAGGCCGAGGATGTAGGCGGTCATCGCCAGGCCGGAGCCGCCCCGCGAGAGGGCGTTGCCGAGCGAGCAGAGGAAGACCCCGCCGCCGGCGACGAGCATGCTGACCGCGAACCGGTTGGCCCGGACCCACTCCACGACGCGATCCTAGGGCCGGCCGGTGGACGTTTGAGGGCGCGCGGCGCGGCTCCGCAGTGAGGCGAGGATGTATCCGGCACCGGCGGCGCCGATCCCGGCGACCAGCGCCAGTGAGCGCAACGGCCCGTAGGCGTCGCCCCGCAGCAGGTCCCCGAAGCCGCGAATGAAGCCGAGCGGGACGGTGACCAGGAGGTGGCGGCGCTCGGCCTCGAGCCCCGACTCGGAGCCGACTGCGGCGGCCAGCGCCGCCTTGCCCTCGCCCTCCTCGAAGTTGCGGATCAGGAAGTAGCGCAAGGTGGTGCGGCCGGGGGCGACCTTGTGGCGGACGCGGGCGCTCGGCTGGTAGACCCAGTGGGTGTCGGGGAAGGCCGCCTTGATCCGGATCCCGAGGCTGGTGTCGTCGAGCGCGTGCCCCGCGGAGAGGACCTTGCCGCCGAGCTTCAACTCGCGCGGCGCCACCCCGGCGGCGAGCCCGCCGACCGCCTCGATCGCCTCCCGCCGCACCGCCATGTTGGCCCCGATCGCGTTGCGGATCGGCGCCTTCTCGGTCGGCAGGCCGCGGTAGGAGCAGCCGAAGACCCAGTAGAACTCGCTCGGGAGCCAGCGCGGTTCGGCGCCTTCCCAATCGGGGTCGAGGGCGCCGCCGACGCCGACCACCGCCTCGTCCTCGAAGGCCTCGGCGAGCCCCGCGATCCAGCCCGGCTCCGGCGCCGCGTCGTCGTCGGTGAAGGCGACGACCGCGCCGCTCGCGGCCTCCAGGCCGGTGTTCCGCCCGCCGACGACGCCGCGCTCGTGCAGGTTCTCGAGCACGGTCACGTCGGCGAAGCGCTCGCGCGCCCAGGCGGCCAGCTCCTCGTTGTGGTCGATCACCAGGATCGCCTCGCGGGCGGGCACGGTCTGCGCCGCCAGCGCGTCCATGCAGGCCTCGACGTTGCCCTTCGCGTCGAGGCTCCAGGCGGCGACGACGACGGAGATGTCGGCGACGACGGGGGAGGCCCCGATCGGCTCAGGGCTTGCCGGCCTGCGCGGCGGCACGGGCCTTCTCGATCGCTGCCGCACCGGCGACGGGGTGCTCGGCGTGGACGCTGCGGCGCCTGCGCGCCTCGCGGAAGATGGTCCCGAGGACGCGGATGCCGTCGCGGGCG
>JAFDWD010001134.1 GCA_018268695.1 Actinomycetota bacterium | reverse complement strand
GTTCGTACGCCGGGCCCCGAACGGTCAGGGATCTGCGGTGTTCCTTACTTGGCCATACGCCAAGTAAGGAACACCGCAGGAGTGCTTGCGTGGTTCCTTACTTCGCCATGGCCGAAGTTTCGAACCACGCAAAGAGCCTCCGTGGTTCGTAACGGTCGTATGGCGCCCTTTTCGAACCACGCGGACCCTTGCGGTGTTCGAGATCCGTCGTATGGGCGGATAAGGAACACGGCAGATTCCTGACCGTTCGAATCTCACGCTTTGTCTCACGGAACCCTCACGTCCTGGGCGTCTCATCGCGGTCACAGCCAGCCAGGACCGCGATGAGACGCCCAGGCGCAACTCGGACGGCCACCCCCGCCGGCACAACCCCATCCCCCGCCTCAGACCACCACCAACACCCCCAGCGCCAGTACCGACGCCGCGATCAGCGCCAACGCCACGCCCGTCGCGATCCGGCCGCCGCGGCCGAGGGCGTGCTCGCCCATCAGCTCCTCGTCGCGGCCGAGTCGGCGCAGGAACGGCAGCAGCACCAGGAGGAGCACGGCGTTCAGGGCCTGGGTGAGGAAGAGGAGCTGGATCAGGGGGGCGCCGGGGATCAGGACGATCGCGGCGGCGACGATCGTGACCGCGCCGAAGCTGAGGTAGAAGGGGCGGGCCTCGCTGAAGGTGTCGTTGAGGTCGGCTTTATCGCCGAGGGTCTCGGAGATCGAGTAGGCGGTGGAGAGGGGGACGATCGCGGCGGCGAGGAGGGCGGCGCCGAGGAAGCCGAGGCCGAAGAGGGTGGCGGCGGCGGATCCGGCGAGGGGCTCGAGGCCGCGGGCCGCGTCGCGCGCGTCTTCGACTTCGATCCCGGTGGCGTGGAGGGTGGCGGCGCAGGCGACGATGACGAAGAAGCCGATCACGCCGGTCAGCACCGCGCCGACGATGACGTCGACCCGCTCGTAGGGCAGGTCTTTCACCTTGAGGCGCTTGTCCACGGCGTAGGACTGGATGAAGGCGAGGCCCCAGGGCGCCAGCGTGGTGCCGACGGTCGCCACCGCCACCAGGAGGCCGTCCCGGCTCAGCGGCAGTTCGGGCACGACCGCGCCGCGCGCCGCGGCGCCCCAGTCGGGATGGGCGAGGATCCCGGAGACGATGTAGGCGACGAAGACCGAGCCGAGGGCCAGCAGGACGTGCTCGACGTGGCGGAAGTTCTCCCGCAGGACGAGCGCCGAGACCGCCACCGCGGCGATCGGCACGCTGGCGTAGCGGCTCATCCCGGTGAGCAGCTGCATCGCCGCCGCGACGCCGGCGAACTCGGCGCAGAGCGTGCCGGTGTTGGCGACCACCAGCGCGGTGAGGACGACGCCGGCGGCGCGCTTGCCGTAGCGCTCCCGCACCAGGGTGAGGAGCCCTTTGCCGGTGACGATGCCGAGCCGCACGCCGAGCTCGTGGAAGACGATCAGCGCCGCGGTCGAGACGACCAGCACCCAGATCAGCTCGTAGCCGTACTTGGCGCCGAGGATCGAGTAGGTCGTGATCCCCGCCGGGTCGTCGTCGGAGAGGCCGGCGAGGAGGCCCGGGCCGAGCACCGCCAGCAGCGCCGAGACCCCGCCGGCCGCGATCAGCCGGTGGCGGCGGCGGACGATCAGCCCGTGGACGTGCCGGGTCGGGACGTGGCGGTGGCGGCGATCCCGCCGGGGTGGTCGCACCTCAGGCAGGGCCGGCCTCGGCCCGCTGCTTGATCCCGAGCAGCATCTTGCGCTCCATGACGAAGTGCGGGATCGCGAGGGTGAGGCGGTAGAGCAGCGTCGGCCTTCCCTTCGGGATCCGCCCCCGCACGACGAGCCTCGTGCGATCCGCTCCGAGCGGCTCGAGCACGAAGACGCCCCAGCCCTCGAGGCCGAGCGCGCGCGGCGGGTCGAAGATCGTCACCGGCATGCCGGGGGCAAGCGGGTGCAGCATCACCTCATCGCCGACCTCGCGCCGCTGCCACTCGGGGCGGACGCGATCGGCGTTCTGCATCCGGCAGCCGGCGAGGTTCTCCAGCCACTCGTAGCTGTAGAAGCCGCCGCGGTCCTGGCCGATCTGAGCGAGCCAGGGCCAGACGCGCTCGGCCGGCGCCTCGATCGTCACCGCGTGCTCGACCACCATCCCCGGGTCCGGCACGAGCTCGTCGCCGGGGAGCGGCTCGTCGCGGCCCGCCGGATAGGTCCCCCAGTCGCGCATCCACGGCTCGACCACCCTTATATAGAGCGCGGCGGCGATCAGGCCCGCGGTCGCCACCCGCCCTGGCCTGCGCCCCCGCGCGAGCCGGGCCGCGCAGCACCCCGAGGCCGCCGCCAACGCGCCGACGACGGCCAGCTGCCCGCCGAAGGTGACGGCCCCGGCCCGCGCCAGTTCGATCCCCTTCGGCAGGTCGCGCAATCTCATCGCCGCGATCGTATGAGGACGGAGGGCGGGGGAGGCCCGGGCGCAGCCGCCGCCGATCCTGCGGTTTTCCCACGATGGGCGAGGAGCGCGGCTCGCCTAGCCTGGTCGCATGGCAGGGGCGGCGATCGAGACCGAGCGGCTGAGCAAGCTCTATCCGGGCGGGCACGGCATCGCCGAGCTGACGATGGAGGTCCCGACCGGTGAGGTCTTCGGCTTCCTCGGGCCCAACGGGGCGGGCAAGACGACGACGATCCGGGCGCTGCTCGACCTCGTCCATCCGACCTCCGGGTCGGCCCGCCTCCTCGGCCTCGACAGCCGGCGCGACAGCGTCGCGATCCGTCGTCGGGTCGGCAACCTGCCGGGCGATTTCGGGTTCGGCCGCGAGACCAGCGGCCGCGCGGCGCTGGGGCTGCTCGCCCGTCTGCGCGGCGCCGGGACGGAGCGGGCGGAGGAGCTCGCGCGCCGCTTCCACGCCGACCTCGACCGCCCGCTGGGGGAGCTCTCACGCGGGAACCGCCAGAAGATCGGCCTGATCCTCGCCGCCTTCCACCGTCCCGACCTGCTCGTGCTCGACGAGCCGACCGGCGGCCTCGACCCGATGATGCAGGAGGAATTCCTCGCCCTGGTCGCCGAGGAACGGGAGCGCGGCGCCACCGTCTTCCTCTCCTCGCACGAGCTCGACGAGGTCGAGCGGATCTGCGACCGCGTCGGGATCGTCCGCGACGCGAGGCTGGTCGCGGTCGAGCGCGTCCCCGACCTGCTCGGCCGCGCCCGCCGCAAGGTCAGGGTGCGCTTCGCCGACCCCGCCGGCCTGGCCGAGCTGGAACGCCTCGACGGGGTCGACGACGTCACCCGGGAAGACGGGGCGGTGAGCTTCCGCTTCGCCGGCGACCTCGACCCGGTGGTGAAGAGCCTGGCCGCCCACCACGTGACCGACCTGGAGATCTCCCGGCCGACGCTCGAGGAGGTCTTCCTCGGCTTCTACGAGCAGGCGGGGGAGGGCCGATGAGGTCGCCGCTCGCCTCGCTGGTCGCCTTCCACCTGCGCGAGCGCCGCCGCTCGCCGCTCGCCTGGGGCCTGCCGCTGGGCCTGATGTCGGCGTTCATCGTCGCGATCTACCCGTCGGTGCAGGGCGCCCTCACCGAAGTGGTCGAAATGTACCCCGAAGGGTTGAAGCAGGCCTTCGGCATCGGCGAGCTCTCCAACGTCGAGCAGTACCTGCACGGCGAGATGCTGAGCCTGATCGTGCCGTTGGCGGTCGGCTACCTGGCCGCCCGGGCGGTGGCGAGCGACCTCAGCGGCGCCGCCGAATCCGGCCGGCTCGAGGTGCTGCTCTCGGCGCCGGTCCGCCGCTCGCTCGTCTGCCTCGGCGCCTTCGTCGCCGCCGCCGTGGAGATCGCCGCGGTCCTCTTCATCACCCTCGTGCTCAGCCTGCTCGGCAGCGTCGTCGCGGGAAGCGGCCTGGGCGTCGGCCACGCGCTGGCCGGGTTCGCCGCCGTCTGGCCGCTGGCGCTGGTCGGCGGCGGCCTCGCCGTCCTCGTCTGCGGGCTCTCCCTGAAGACGAGCGTGGTGACCGGAGTCGTCGCCGGCTCCCTGGTCGCGATGTACGTGCTCGACCTGGTCGGCAAGCTCGACGAAGGCCTCGACGCCCTGCGCTACGCCTCGATCTTCAGGTACTACGGCAACGCGATCGAAACCGGGATCGAACCGCTCGCCTTCGTCGGGCTGACGGCGTTCGCCGTGGTACTGGCGATCGTCGGGATGGCCCTGTTCGAACGGCGCGACCTGAGCTTCTAGCCGGTCACATCTCGGCCTTCCGCCGCCGGGCGGACGATGCAATAGTGGATCCGTGTCCATCACGGACAAAGAGACCGTCGGCCCGGGGGACGATCGCTTCCGCCGGCTGGTCGAGGTCGGCTCGACGCTGCTCTCCGAGCTCGATCTCGAGTCGGTGCTGCGCTCGGTGGTCGAGGCGGCGCGCGAGGTGACCGGGGCCGGGTACGCGGCGCTCGGCGTCCTCGACGAGGAGGGGCAGGAGCTGGAGCGCTTCATCTACCTCGGCATCGACGACGAGACGCGGCGCGAGATCGGGCCGCTGCCGCGCGGCCGCGGCGTGCTCGGGGAGCTGATCCGGCATCCGCAGCCGCTTCGTGTCCCCGACGTCGAATCACACCCCCACGCCTATGGCTTCCCGCCTGGGCATCCGCCGATGCACAGCTTCCTCGGGGTGCCGGTGACGATCCGTGGCGAGGTCTACGGCAACCTCTACATGACCGAGAAAGCCGACGGCGCCGAGTTCGACGCCGACGACGAGGACTCGGCGCGGACGCTGGCGACGTGGGCGGCGATCGCGATCGAGAACGCCCGCCTCTACACCAACCTCAGCAGGCGCGAGGCCGAAGTCGGCCGGGCCCTGCGGCGGGCCGAAACCTCCGCCGACATCGCCCGCACGGTCGGCGGCGAGACCGATGTGGACCGGGTCCTCGACCTGGTCGTCAAGCGGGCCCGGGCGCTGGTCGAGGCGCACAGCGTGCTGGTCTTGCTGCGCCGCAAGGACCGCCTCGCCGTCGCCGCCCAGGCCGGCCGGGTCGGGCCGGACGTGGAGAAACTGACGATCCCGACCGACGACGCGGTCTTCCAGGCGGCGATGCAGGAACGGGTGTCCCAGCACCTCGACCAGGGTACGCCGCCCTCGGAGGCGCGCCTGCGCGAGCGCCTCGGCGCCGAGGCGGCGCTGGTGGTGCCGCTGCTCTTCCGCGGTCGCGCCGTCGGCACCCTGGTGGCACTCGACCGCGAAGCGGGCGGCGACTTCGACGACGAGGACCTGCGGCTGCTGCAGGCCTTCGCGGCGACCGCGGCGATCGCCGTCGGCACCGCCCAGTCGGTTGAGGCCGGGCGGCTGCAGCAGCAGGTCGAAGTGTCCGAGGACGAGCGCCGCCGCTGGGCGCAGGAGCTCCACGACGGCGTCCTCCAGTCCCTGGCTGCGGTGCGGATCACCCTTGCCGCCGCCCTCCAGGCGCCGGGCGAGGACCGGACCGACCGGCTCGAGCGGGCCGCCGAAGGCACCGTCGAAGGCCTCGAGGAGCAGATCACCGAGCTGAGTCGCCTGATCAACGACCTGCGCCCCGCCTCGCTCGAGCGCCTCGGCCTTCCCGCCGCCCTCGAGGCCCTCGCCGAAGAGTCCTCCAACCGCGGCGACTTCGAGGTCGCCACCGAGATCGTCTTCGACGCCGACCTCACCAGCGACGAGGAGCGCGGCGTCTACCGCCTCGTCCAGGAGGCCCTCAACAACGTCGTCAAGCACGCCGCCGCCAACCAGGTCTCCGTCCGCGTCGGCACCGCCGACGGCGCGGTCGAGATCGAGGTCACCGACGACGGCTCCGGCTTCGACCCCTCTGCCGGCCCCGGCCGCGGCCTCCTCGGCATGCGCGAGCGGACCGAGATGCTCGGCGGCTCGATCGCCCTCATCTCCGCCCCCGGCGACGGCACCACCGTCCGCGCCTCCCTGCCCCTCCGCTCGGGCTAGGCGAGCCCGAGCGCGGCCTCGGGGACCTCGCGCACTTTGTGGTGAGCGCCGGTCCCCAGGTCGTTCACGATGTATCACCGACGAATTTGCAGGCGAAGAGTCTCGCGGTGAGCGGTAAGGATTTCGTCGATGAGGATTCTCTGACGTCCCGGGCCACTGACCCGCAAGGGGGCGTAGCCCATCAAACTTGGTGACGACCGACTGAAAAGCTTGATCTTTTCGGTTCGACCCGCCAACGTCGGGGACAAAGAGTTACTGCACGAAAGAAGATTTTCCGGCGTCTGGCCGAAGAATTCGAATCCGCTGAATGTGGCGGATTCTGTCGCCGCGACCCAATGAGGGTGCGGAGGGTCGGGTCGCCCACCACGCCAGTTGACGTAATTCCCAATTATCGGGCGTCCGTTGTCGCGACGCCGCACGGAAATACCCGGGGTCGGTGCTCGAGCTTGTTCAGCTGACTGGACGCGCTGCCAGCTCGCTTCAGTTGGCGCCAAGCCAGTGTTCGGGGGCTCCCGCTAGCAGTCGGGCGGAAGGGTGACTTCCGGCTTGAACTGCACGGGCGCGGTGGCTTTCGATCCGGCGTAGCCGCCATAGGCCCAGATGAACGCCCCGATGTGAAAGGCGCCCGCTTCGATGTCCGCGGGCCTCATCGGCGGTCCTCGGAACAGCGGTTCCGACCATTCGGGCTAGCTGAGCGAGAGGGCGTCGATCGTCGGTTCGGAGCAGCTGCCGGTAGAGGTCGCGTAGACGGCCAGGGGATTGGTGGCGGCCGCGGTTTCGAGTTGGATGCAGTCGTCCCGGCCGACTTCAAAGCCGCCGCCGTATTGTTCGCAACTGAGTTCCACGTCTGGCCCTGGACCCGGCACCGAGCCGAGTTCGATGTAGAGGGTGCCGATCCGCCAGACCCCGGGTTCGATCGCCAGCGGCTGCCAGTAGGGCCGGTAGCTCGCGGCCAGAATCGGCTTGGTCGGGACAGGCCGCAGTTCCTCTTCGACCGTTTCCGTCGCCGCTTCTCCGCCACCCGTGTAGGTCACCGTGATCGTGTGGTGACCGAGTTCGAAGTCATAGAAAACCGTGCACCGCGAGCTGGAGGTGGCGGCCCCGACGGCGACCGAGCACTTCTGTCTCCCGTCGCTGGAGAGGGTGAGCGAGCCCGACGGAAGGGGCGCCGCCGTTTCACCGCCGATCGGCACCGCGCCGGCGAAGCTCTGCTGGGTCGCCGCGGCCGAGAAGCCGTAGGTCACTTCGTAGGGGGACAGCGGGTTCTGCGCGTAGGTCGGGTCGAGGCGGGCGTGGAGCGTGATCCTCGAGGTCAGGGGTCCGGTCGGCGTGGTGGACGGCGCCGGAGCGGGCGGGATCGTGGGCGCCGTCACGCTGGGAGCTTTCTTCTTCGCGCCTTGATCGACGCAGAAGACCTTCTTGCCGTGCCTCTGTCGGCGGTAGCCCTTCTTGCACTTGGCCCCGCGCCCGGGGACGTATCGGTGAGGGGACAGCCCGGCGCGGACCGGCGCCGTGAACACGGCGAGTCCGAGGAAGGCGAGGATGATCGCGATCGCCGCCGGAAGTGCGAACAGTCGTTTCAAGACGGTCAACTTATCAACGGGATTCGAATACCCGAGGTTGATTAGATCGACCTGGCGCAGTGCTCTACATAGGGGCCCTCATCGGCCATTGCGGCGGCGCCGGAGCCCCCCGGACCACTCCCTCGCTGCGCTGATCCGTGGAGCGTTTGCGGAAAACGATCACGGCCCCGGCCGCCGATACCGCCGTCCCGCAGCAAGGAGATCAGGGGGAGCACGGGGCCGATGTGGTGGGGATGGCCTTCCCCAGGGGTTGATCCCGGGGATGGGCCCAGTCCAGGACCTCGGCTGACTGAATACATTGAACTCTGGTGAGTGTGATAGCTACATCAACCATGCCGATCTCCGGGCAGAGCTCGTCCCAAGACCCACGCGTGACTATCTCGGAGAGATGCCACGGAGGAAGGCGCAGCACGCGACATCGACGGATGCCCGTCTTTGTACGGGGAGCCGTCCTCCTTCTTCTTGCCCTCGCCCTGTGGGTGCCGATCGCGAGCGCGGGCGCCGCTCCGACCTGCATCGGCCGGCCCGCCACGATCGTCGGTCACGGCGCGATCCACGGCACCGCTCACGCCGACGTCATCGTCGGGAGCAGCGGGGTCGACACGATCGTCGGCGGTGGCGGCAACGATCGGATCTGCCCGGGTGGCGGGGACGACAAGATCGAAGGCGGTGACGGGAGGGACCGGATCGAAGCGGGACCCGGTGACGACGAGGTGGACGGGGGCAACGGTTCTGACCTCGTTCTCGCGGGGCCGGGTGACGACACCGTATTCGGCAGTCGCGGCAACGACCGCCTGTACGGCGAAGCGGGGACCGACTACCTGGATTCCGGACTCGGCGACGACACCCTGGATGGCGGCCCGGGGGGCGGCGATCAGGTGATCGGCGGGGTCGGCAACGATCATCTGGCCGGCGGCGCCGGGGACGGCGACGTGCTCGAGGGCGACCATGGGACGGACTCGATCGACGGCGGCCCGGGGGTAGGAGACACTGCCTCATTCGCGATGTCAGGGTCCGGTGGAACTTCGTCCGGCACCAGCAACGGGGTCCGGGTCGATCTCGCGGCGGGGACCGCCGACGGCGACGGCGACGACACGCTGAGCGGCATCGAGGATCTGGTCGGAAGCCCCTTCGCCGACACGCTCGTCGGCGACGCCGGACCGAACGCGCTCTTCGGCGGCGGTGGGATCGACGAACTGATCGGCGGCGGAGGCGGCGACCAGGACTTTGGCGGGAGCGGCCTCGACCGCTGCCTCGAAGCCGCTCTCGCGAGCTCATGTGAGATGAGCGGGGGTCTCGCCCACGATGCGCTTCTCGAAGCGATCACGCTGACCTACGCAGAACCGCTGGCGTTCTCCCCGACGCTCGAGGTCGACGTGGCGGGCGGCTCGGGCGTCCTGACCGCCGTCGTCGAATGGGGCATCCGACTGGAGGACGAGGCTGGGATCCAGATGCATGTCTCCTTCGCCGAAGGTGCCTGGATCGTCGCCGAGCAGGGCGTGCCGATCGTGACCGGCGAAGGGTGCGCGCTCACCAGCCCGGAAACCGCACGCTGCCCGACCGCGACGGTGCCCACCGGGCTCTTTCTCGACGGCAGCGGCGGCACCGACACGATCGTCGTCGAACCTTCGGTGCCCGCCACGGCCTCGGCGACGATCGTGGGCGGACTCGGCGTCGACGAACTGGTCGGCGGGGCCGGAGACGACAGCCTCGATGCGAACGCTCTCTTTCTCGCCGAAGGATCCCCCGGCGACGTGGTGCGGGGGGGAACCGGCGACGATGCGCTCACCGGCGCGAGCGTGCTGGACGGCGAAGGCGGCTCGGACCTGCTGATCTCCCAACCCTGCGGGGAGATCGTCGACGGCGGACCGGGAATCGACAGCATCTCCTTCGCGCGGATGAACGAGGGAGTCGAGGTGACGCTCGGCGGCACCGCCGGCTTTGCCCCAGGGCCGAACCTGATCGCCGGTTGCCCGTCCGGCCCCGACGGCCCGACCGGGACCCGGGTCTCCGGGTCGGTCGAGAGCATCGAGGGCAGCGCCTTCGATGACGTGCTGCGCGGGGACTCCGGCCCCAACATCATCCTCGGCCGCGGCGGCGAGGACACGATCCACGGTGGGGGCGGCGCCGACTTCCTGGTCGGCGGCCTCGGCATCGACTCGATCTTCGGTGACGCCGGCGCCGACCGCCTCTACGCCCGCGACGGCGGTCCAGACAAGGCGATCGACTGCGGCTCCGGGACCCTCGGCGACGTCGCCTTCGCCGATTCCTTCGACCCTCCCGCCCGAGGCTGCGTTTCACGGTAGAGGCGTCATTCCGAGCACGAGCTCGTGCGATCCAGGTGCTCTGCCGGCTGAGATTTCCAGGCGCGCGAGCCGAGTTGGATCTCAGTTGGAAGGCCGCTTGATGTCACTACCCCCCTGGCTCGATCACCCGGTTGGCGATCGCGAAGCGGACCAGTTCGGGGCGGGTCTCGACGCCGATCTTCTCGAGGAGCTTGGCGCGGTTGACCTCGATCGCGCGGACGCTGAGGAAGAGTTGCTCGCCGATCTCGCGGTTGGTGTGGCCGAGGGCGACGAGGCGGAGGAGCTCCAGCTCGCGCTCGCTGAGGTCCTCGAGGGGGTCGGCCTCGAGCTTCGCCATCTCGCCGCCCAGGCGCGGGTCGACGTAGGAGCCGCCCGCGGCGGCGGTGCGGATCGCCTCGCCGAGGTTGCGCTCGGCCGCCTGCTTGAGGACGAAGGCCGAGGCGCCGGCGCGCATCAGGTCGCGAGCCATCCGCGGGTCGCTCTGCATGGTGAGGACGACGATCGCGGTGTCGGGGACGGTCTCGCGCAGGCGGGGGATGTCGGCGCGCGGTTCGGCGCCGGGCATCTGCAGGTCGAGGACGAGGACGTCGGGGCGCCGGTCCTCGGCCAGCTTGGCGGCCCCGGGCGCGTCGCTCGCCTCGCCGATCACCCGCAGGTCGACCTCTGCTTCGAGCATCGCGCGCAGCCCGGCGCGGATCACGTTGTGGTCGTCGGCCAGGACGACGGTGGTCTGGGCGGCGTCGCTCACGCGCACAGTCTGCCGGCGCGGGCGTCTCGCCGCAGGGGCCGATGTGGTGAAACGCCGATGGCGGGCCGGAGTCGCCACGCCACGATCCGGACATGAGAATCATCGTCGCCCTCGGGGGCAACGCGCTCCTTCACCGCGGCGAGCCCGCGGACTTCGCCACGCAGCGCGGTCACGTCGAGGACGCCGTCGCCGGCCTGGCCGAGCTGGCCGCCGCGCACGAGGTCGTGATCACCCACGGCAACGGCCCGCAGGTCGGGCTGTTGGCCCTGCAGAGCGAGAGCTATCGCGACGTCAGTCCTTACCCGCTGGACGTGCTCGGTGCCGAGAGCGAGGGCATGGTCGGCCACCTGCTGGAGGTGGCGTTGCGCAACCGCCTGCCCGAGCGGGAGATCGTCACCGTGCTCACCGAGACGGTCGTCGACCGCGACGACCCCGCCTTCATCGAGCCGACGAAGCCGATCGGCCCGACCTACTCGAGCACCGAGGCGGCGCGACTGCGGGTCGAGCGCGGCTGGACCATCGGCCGCGACGGCGACCGCTACCGGCGCCTCGTCCCCTCGCCCGAGCCGCGGGCGATCTCCGAGCTGCGCGCGCTGCGGCTGCTGGTCGAGTCCGGCGCGCTGGTGATCTGCGCCGGCGGCGGCGGCATCCCGGTTGCGGTCGATGCCGCCGGACTGCTGCAGGGGGTCGAGGGCGTCGTCGACAAGGACCTCACCGCCGCCTTGCTCGCCCGCCGCCTCGAGGCCGACATGCTGCTGATGCTGACCGATGTCGACGCCGTCTACCTCGGTTGGGGCGCCGCCGACGAGCATCCCCTGCGCCAGGTCCAGGCGGACCAGCTGCGGGAGATGAGCTTCGCCTCCGGCTCGATGGGCCCCAAGGTCGAGGCTGCCTGCCGCTTCGCCGAGGCCACCGGCAAGCCCGCCGCGATCGGCGCCCTCGGCGATGCCGTCCGCATCGTCCGCGGGGAGAAGGGGACCCGGGTGGTCCCGGCGCGCGCGCCGGTCGGGCCCTGATCAAGTAGGCGCGATCAGCGTCGCCGGCAGATCAGGGCGCCGGGATGATCAGGGTGGGGCAGCGGGCGCCACGCAGGACGTGGGCGGAAACCTCGCCGATCGCGACCTGCCCGGCGCCTCCATAGGTGGCGCGCGAGCCGAGCACGAGCAGGTCCGCCTTGGCGGCGAGGTCGATGAGGACGCGATCGGGGATCCCTTCGCGCAGCTCGGTTTCAGATCCGACGTCCGCGAGTGCCTCGCTCGCCTGGGACAGGTGGCGGGAGAGGCGCGTCAGCTCACGCGGGTCGGCGTGGGGAAGATCGTCCTCGAGCTCGAGCTCGGCGACGCCGATCAGGCAGAGGCTCGCGTCGTGGGTGCGGGCGAGTCGGTGGGCGACGTCGAGTGCCAAGAGGGACCCGCGGCCGCCGTCGAGCCCGACGGCGATCCGTCGCAGCTCGCGCCCCGCCGTAAAGGCGAACCCACGCGGAGCCACCGCCGCGGGGCACGGGGCACCTTCCAGCAGGGGTCGCTCGGTGAGACCGAGGGTGACCCGCCCCGTGAAGCCGTCGGGCGCCGAGCCGAGCACGAGCAGGTCGGCGCGCTCGGTCGCGGTGACCGCCTCCACGTCCTCGGTGAGGGTGGAGGCCAGGGCGATCGCGTCGCGCCGGGCCTCGCTGCCATCGGCCCCGGCGACGAAGACGCGCGCGAACTGGCGCGGCGTGGCGCCGTCCAGGGACTCCAGGGCATCCAGTGCCGGCTCGAACTCATCGTGCATCGGCGGAACGTAAGTACCCGCGTGTTGCCCTCCATCCGTGGTTCACCACATATACGCGCGTCCTCACGAGTACCGGGTACCGGTTCGGGGCGCTACCCTGGCGGCGATGAACGCCGAGCGGGAGATCGCGGTGGTGCTGGCCGACGACCACGCCGTCGTCCGCGGGGCGCTGCGGGCGCTGCTCGAGGCGCACCCCGACCTGCGGGTCGCCGGTGAGGCGGAAGACGTGACCGGCGCCCGCCAGGCGGTCGTCGCCTTCTCCCCCGACGTGCTGGTCCTCGACGTCAACATGCCCGATGGGCTCGGGGTCGACCTCGTCGCCGGCCTCCGCCAGGACCATCCCGGCACCCAGGTCGTCCTACTGACGATGGAGCGCGACATCGGCCTCGCCCGCCGCGCCCTCGACGACGGCGCGCTCGGCTACCTCTTCAAGGACGCCGCCCACCTCGAGCTGGTCGAGGCGGTGCGCGCCGCCGCCAAGGG
>JAFDWD010001133.1 GCA_018268695.1 Actinomycetota bacterium | reverse complement strand
CTTCTCGCCGGCGCTCAGGGCCACCGAGTATCTGGCGACCTGGCCGGGGGTGGGCAGGGCGACGTGCTGGGTGCCCCCTTCGGCGGTCGCCGCCGGGGTGATCGAGCCGGTCAGGTCGTTCACTTTGTACGTATTGAGTCTGACCGAACCGGTCGCTTCCCCGGTTCCCTGTATCCGCACGGTGTACGTGCCGGATTTAGGCAGGATCACGGGCTCCACGATCCCGCCACCGCCCGTCGTGAAGCTGGCTTCACTGCCCCCGAGCTGGACGTCCTTGGGGCTCCAGATCGAGACTTTGCCGGCGAACGTGGCTTCGGACAGAGTGAAGGCGACTTTTTCGCCGCCTTCGGCATCGAAGAGCTTGAGTCCGACGGTCCCCGCTTTGCTGATGGTCGTGGTCGTCGGTTCCCCGATCGAGAAACGCCCGGTGTCCCCGACCGTCGATGCGGCTGCATTGCCTGGTGGAACGAAAAGGTCCGGACCGAGGGCGGAGCCGTCCGGCGTGGCCACCGTCACGCGCCCACCGAGCGTTTCTCCGGGAACCTTGACCGTGATCGAGCCTTCGGTTGCGGAGACTATTTCTGATTCGGACCCGTTCAGCGTGATCAGGTCTTCCGGAGCGCTGTCGAAGTGGGACCCGTGGATCGTGAAATCGCCGCCGGTGGCGACGA
This sequence comes from Actinomycetota bacterium, assembly GCA_018268695.1. The sequence goes on along the minus strand of JAFDWD010001133.1, from coordinate 23,742 downwards.
CGATCGGCGAGATTTCGGAGATGCTGGGACCAGATTGATTGCCGACCGTGAATTTGCGCGAACTCGAGACCGGACCTTCCGCTGCCGTCGAGACCGTCACCGGGCCCGATTCCGCCCCCGTCGGGACTTTCACAGTGAGCGCGGTCGCAGTTGCTTTGACGACGACGGCGGCGGTCCCGTTGAATTTGACCGTGTTCGATTCCGGAGAGGAAGAGAAGCCGGTGCCCTCGATCGTCACCGACTGCCCGACTTCACCTCTTTCAGGCGAAAGCTGCAGAATCGAGAGCTGGCCTGCGGGATGCCGCGTGACGCCGAGGAGATTCCCCACCGCGTCCCAGCCGTAGAGGGCCGTGCCGGCTTCGGGCTCGACCACTCCCGTGAGCCGTCCATCGGCGTCGTGCGTGAAGCGAATCGCGTTAGCGGGCACGGCCGCTCCTGCTGGAGCAGCCCAGGCGGCAAGGGCAGATACGAGGAGAATCGCAATTAGGCAGCGGACCAGCATGTCGGCGTTCCGCCTGACGGTCACTCCGAATGACCTCCTACCGAGACTGACAGCCCCGACACCTCGTTGCTCCCCCAGCGTCACAACGATCCCCCGCTCTTTGATTGAACTGATTTTTCTCTAGTAAAAGAATCGAACGAACTAGTACCTAAATGCCCAAGGGGTGTCAAGGAAATTTTCGAAACACCCGAAAAGTGGGGACCCCTCGATCCTCTGATCGTCCACCGACCAGATCGTGGAACCGAAAAGGTGAGCACAGCGCATCGACACCACGGACCACGAGCGGACGGTTCTGCGGTCCTCGATTCGGGGTCTCCCTGGGGGCGTCATCCGCGTCTGTCCAAACTGGGCGCCGCGCCAGTCAGCCGGTTCCGAGATCTGGCCACCTCTCCGAGAACCATCCGGGTACCGCGCCGCTCCGCCAGCGATGTCGCGCGCGAAGACGGCCCCAGCGTGCCCGAGAAGGGGCCCTTATGTCAACTCGACACCGAAGCGGACAAGGCCGGGGGGATCTGGGCCTTTGTTCCACCTCGGTTGGCCTGCCGCGGTACGGTCTCGTCGTCGCCCCTAGGCCGCTTGGTCAATCCGTGCCCAGTCGATCAACGCGCCGTGGGTGACCGCACCCGTACCCGCCATAAGGGCTTTCCTTTGCGCGGAGTATTCGATCGCGCCATCCACCAACAGTGCACCGAATGCGCCCGTTGCAAGCCGGCCGATGAGTTGCTCGCTCCACTGCCACCATCCTTGGTCCGGTGCCACGGCGTAGAGAATGGCCGAAACGACGATCAGTGCCAACGAAAGCAAGAGGAGAATCTTCGCCGAGCGCCGAGTCAAGACCTGCCTGAAGAGCGAGAAGCGGCCCGTGATCGGGATCACGTGTCCCCGGAACAGCCGCTCGTTGATGACCGACCGAATTTCGAGACGTTTGACGTCACTCTCAAACGGCCGGTGCTTGCGAATCTCTCGGGCTACGGAAGCACCCGTCGAAGTGAAGCTGCGAGTTGGACCGGGACTAGAGGCTGGGTTGATAGTCGAGACGAAGAGGGTGGTGGCCATCTGAAGGCGGTTGAGATCGTTGCATCGGAGACGAGTCTCGTAGGTTGCTCGCTCCGTCTCCGGCGAAGGGTGCCGAAACATGACGCCGTACACCTTAGCCTCAGGACTGACGACGATGGACATCTCTCGAGCAAAGGACTCTTTCCGCTCCTGGCTGTCTATCTGGGTGAGGATGAGGATTGCCTGCTCCAAGCAAAAGCGCTCGAAACTGAAGGGCTCGAACTGCTTTCCGGTCGGATCCGTCGGCGCGGATCCCCTATTTCGGACGCCGGCGCCCCCGAACTTCTTATCGATGGCGTCCTGAATGAACTGCCAATCCCTGGCGTCTGTCCTCGGCGAGATCCCAGGCCAACAGCGTCTTCGCGTCACCCGGGTAGGCGACGAGACCGAGGGCCTCGCTTCGATCGATCACCGGCGGCATCTACCACACCATACGTGCGTATAAGTATGTGTGTATAAGTAATTAGGTGTCAGTAACAACCTGACACTTGCCTACATGGGAGTTCGCAGTTAACTTCGCTGTGGGGAGAAAGATTGGGAGAACGAACGTCAGCTGAGGTCGACGTCTCGATCGGCGACGTCTACTCCGGCCAGGTGATCGTCGGTGACCACACCACCGTTCAGACGACGGCGGGGACCAAGGTCACCGTTCTTCAGGTCGGCCAGACGCCGAAACCGAGGCTGCGCCCCCGACCCGTCGTCCGCCGATCGAAAGCGGCCGAGATACTCGGCCGCGCGGACGAGCTGAAACTGATCTCTGCCGCAACCGCGGCGGAGCCGGTTCAGCTTCACGGCCCCGACGGCGTCGGCAAGACCGCGGTGCTGGCGCAAGCGGCGGCGCGAGCCACCCCCGCCACCGAGGGATTGGTGTTCGAATCGGCGCGCCACCGCTCGCTCGACGAACTCCAGGTCGGCCTCTACACGGCCTTCTGGGAATGCGATGTCTCCTTCACTCCGGCTCCGGCGGAATTCGACGAGTACCTCGGCGACCTGGAGGCGCTGCTGGTCCTTGACGATTGCGAGCTCGACCGCGACGAGCTGACGACGCTGCTCGATCGCCTTCCCCGGTGCGCGTTCGTCCTCGGCGCGGAGGAGAGGACGCTCTGGTCACGGGGGACGGCACGGGCCTTGGCCGACCTCGATTCAGATTCGGCCATCGGGCTGCTCGAGCGCGAGCTCGGGCATCCGCTGGACGCCGACGAGCGCGCCGCCGCGGCGGCCGTGGTCGCCCGGATCGGTGGGCACCCACAGTCCTTGGTCGAAACGGCGGCGTTGATCGAAGACGGGCGAAGCTCTCTGCTCGAGCTCGGACGCGATCCGGACGGACTCGCGCAGCGCTTCGATCCGGCCGCGTTGACCGCCTCCCAGCAGCGCGTGCTCGCCGTCCTCTCGGCACTCGACCACGGCGCGCTCGGCACCGAGCACATCGGGGCCGTCGCCGGGGTGGCTGACGTGAGCAAGGATCTCCGCGATCTCGAGCGGCGCGGCTGGGTGAAGGCGGGAAGCCCCCGCTACCGAAGCATCCGCTCGGTCCCGCCCGATCTCGGTTCCTCTCGTGAGGAGGTCGCCCAGGCCCTCCTCCCGCACCTGGCGCGGTGGGCCGAGAAGTCTTCCCCGCGCGCGGTTGCCGAGGAGGCAGAGGGCATCGAGGGGGCGCTCCGGCTCGGCGCCGAGCGGGAGCGCTGGAAGGACGTGCTGGCGCTCAGCCTGGCGGCGGAGCGCGGGCTGTTCGTGTCCGCGGCCTGGACCAGCTGCCGGCAGGTCCTGCTGAGCGGACTGGGAGCGGCGCAGGCGCTCGGCGATGTGAGGGCGTCCGGTTACCTCGCGCACCAGCTCGGCAGCCGGTCGCTGTGCCTGGGCGAAGCGGCCGCGGCCGAGAGGCAGCTGACCGAAGCCCTGCTGATCCGGGAACGCATGGTAGACGAGAGGGGCGCCGAACTCACCCGCCACAACCTGCGGCAGCTGTGGGGCGATGGCGGTGGAGGCGATGGCGGTGGCCACGGAGGAGATGGCGGGGGACTTCCGCGCCTGCCGATCGCGCTCGGCATCCTCGCCCTCGTCGTCGCCCTGGTGGTCGGCGCGATCGCCTTCACCGGCGGTGGTGACAACAACACGGCGAAGAGCGGCGTCCCGGCACCGGCGAAGAGCGAAGGCCCCGGAAGCAACCCGGCGAGCGGGAGCGGCGGCGGTTCGACTCCGTCCGTCACCGACACGACCAACCCCGGCACGACCACCACCCCCGTGCCCCCAGGTGAACCGCCCGAAGCGCAGATCTCAAGCCCCGCGGACGGGGCGACCTTCGACGAAACCGACAAAGAACACGCGGTGGCGGACTTCGCCTGCGCGCCCGGCGAGGGTGAAGAGCTTGCGTCATGCGAAGGCGACATCGAAGGGGTGTCGGTGGTTCCCGGGGGCGGCCTCGTATTGACCCCGGGCCCTCACACCCTGACGGTCACGGCGATCGATACCGAAGGGCGTCGCTCGAGCGTAACCGCCACCTACACCGTCGTGGCTGCCACGGAACCGCCCCCGGCCGAACCGCCGGAAGCGACCGAACCGGCGCCGACCGAACTTCCGGAAGTAGAAACCACCCCTCCAGAAGTAGTGGAAGAAAGCGAAATACCACTGCATTGACGGCTCCAGAAGAAAATCCGGGCAGCAAGTTCAACCTCAAGATCGGTGACGTCCATGGTGGCCAGGTGATCGTCGGCGACTACGCGCACGTCACCCAGAACGTCGGGCTCTCGCCCAAGGAAGCCGCCGAGCTGCGCGATGTGTTCGGCGACCTGCGGACGGCGGTCGCGGAGAAAGCTCCGCCCGACAAGCGGGAGGCGGCGCTCACCGAGGCAAAGGAGCTGGAAGCCGCGATCGTCACCGACCACCCGCGACCGGACCGGGTGGGTCAGGCGCTGCGCTGGTTCCGCGACAACGCGCCGGAACTGGTCGGCGCGGTGGTGGGGATCGTGGTCAACCCCCTGGTCGGGAAGGTCGTCGAAAACGCCGGCAAGGGGATCGCGGACCAGTTCCGCAAGATCGCCGACGCCGAGAGCTGAGGGGTGCGCGCTTCCCCTCCTAGTTCGAGGTCGGGCGCGGGACGCGGGCCGAGATCGCGCAGCAGATCTCGTAGTTGATCGTGTCGATCCGGTTCGCGAGCTCCTCCGCGCCGATCGTCTCCTCGCCCTGGGATCCGATCAGGACGACCTCCTCCCCGGCCCGGGCGTCGAGACGGGGGCCGAGGGCGATCGTCAGGTTGTCCATCGAGACGTTTCCGACGACGGGCCGGCGGCGGCCGGAGACGAGGACCTCGGAGCGGTTGGAGAGAGCGCGGCGATAGCCGTCGCCGTAGCCGATCGGGACGAGGCCGACCCAGGTGTCCTCGGGGGCGATCCAGGTGCGGCCGTAGCCGACGCTCTGGCCCGCCCTCATCTGCTTGAGGTCGGCGAGGTAGGAGCGCAGGGTGAGGGCCGGCCGCAGGCCCTCGGCGCGGGGGTCGCGCCCGAACGGGTCGAGGCCGTAGATCGCGACCCCGCAGCGGACCAGGTCGAAGTGGGAGCGCGGCTCACGCAGGGTCGCGGCGCTGTTGGCGGCGTGGACGACCGCGGCCGGGAACTCGGCCCGGACCGCCTCGGCGAAGGGGGCGAAGCGCTCCAGCTGCTGCCCGAAGAACGGCCCGTCGGGCTCGTCGGCGGTGGCGAAGTGGGTCCAGGCGCCGGCGACCTCGGAGGCGGGGTCGCCGGCACACCGCCGGGCCAGGCCGAGCAGCTCGACCGGATCGCCGCCGCCGGCCCGGCCCATCCCGGTGTCGTACTTGAGGTGGGCGCGTGCGGTGACACCGAGGGCCGCGGCGCGGTCACTCAGCATCCGGCGGAATCCCTCCGTCCAGACGGTGACCTCGGCGCCCGCCCCGAGGGCCCGGTCGAGCTCCACCGGGGCGAGCGCGCCCAGTACCAGCACGGGCACGCCAGGATGACGCGCGGCGATCTCCTCGGCCTCGGTCGCGGTCGCGACCGCCAACCGCGAGGCGCCGCCGGCCAGCGCCGCCCCGGCGACGGCGACCGCCCCGTGCCCATAGCCGTCGGCCTTCACCACCGCGCAGAGCTCGGTCGAGGCACCGACCAGTCGCTTCAGGCGCGCGCAGTTCGCCCGCACGGCACCGAGGTCGACCTCGGCCACCGCCCTGACCATGTCCAGGTCCGCGCCCCCCACCGGGCGCGCGCTCAGAACTCCCTCTCGAGCGAGGGGCGCAGGTCCGGCGCGTGGCGGGCGATCGTCTCCGCCTCGAGTTCCATCTGGTGGACGATCCCGCCGATCTCCCGCGGCCCGAGCGGCGCGTCGAAGACGATCTGCGCGGCGTTGCCGGTCTTCAGGTAGACCGGCGCGGCGACCCGGATCATGTCGGGGATTTCCCAGGTCCGCAGGAAGCCGCCCGTCGCCCCCGGGTTGTCGGTGTGGAGGTCGAACGGGACCTCGGTGACCGCCCGCGCGGAGGCGATCATCGAGAGGTCGAGATCGCGCTGGAGGTTGATCGAGTCGGCGCCGAGCGCGGCGATCGCGCGGGCGTGGGCGGGATTGCCGACCCCCATGTTCGAGGAGGCCTTGAAGCGCGCCTCCGCCGGCAGCTCGCCCGCGGCCCGCAGGCGGACCAGGGTGTCGAGGAGGCCCTCGTCGAAGATCAGGAAGCCGCGGACGCCGAGGTCGACGGCGCGCCGTACGTCGTCGACCGCGCGCACCACCTGCTCCATCCCCCGCAGGCGGTAGGAGCTCGCCTTCGCCGCCGGCGACGGCGCCAGGCTCTGTCCGCCGATGTCCCAGACCCCGCGCGGGCCGGGTGCCATCACCAGCTGCCGGTCGGCGTCGCCGACGACCTTGACCAGTGCGGCGATCTCGGCGTCGGTGAGGCGGACGATGCCCTCGGTGTAGGTGAACTGGTCGAGCCGCAGAGACGCCGCCTCGAGCTTTTCGAGCAGGAGCTCGGCGGCGGCGGCGTCGATCGCCCCGGCCAGCTCCCACTTGTACTGGCCGCCGTCGGGGAACCGGTGGGGGCTGTCGGCCAGCCCGGCGTCGTCGCCGGTCGGCAGACCGATCCCGGCCAGTGACTCGCGGGTCTCATCGAACGGGGCCATAGCCTCCACCTCCAGGGGTTCGCAGGGTTATCTTGCCGCCGGGGCCGAGCTTGAAGCGGCCCTTCGGCTCGGCGACCGGGTCGCCGTCGAGAAGCAGGGTCCCCGGGGTGCCCGGCCCACCGCCGCTGATCCCGGCGGCCGGATTCTCGATCCGCTCGGTCAGACAGGTCACGGTGATCGCCTCGTCGTGCAGCGAGCGCATCACCACCTCCTGGCCGTCGCCGCCCGGCCAGGAACCCTCGCCGCCGCTGCCACGGGCAACCGCCTTGCGCTCGTAGATCAGCGGCAGCTCGGCCTCGGTCACCTCGATCGGCGTGTTCGACACGTTCGACGGCATGCTGAGGCAGGAGCACCCGGGGTGCTCGCGCAGGGCGCCCTGGCCGCCGTTGAACGCGACCATGCCGCCGAAGCTGCCCTCGGCGTTGTTGCCGCGCATCGCCAGCACCCAGAAGGGCGCTCCCGACGGGGCCATGACAGCCTCCGGCATCGCCTCCCGGAGCGCGTCGTAGAGGGCACCCTGGATCGTGTGGGCGGGGAAGTTGGCGCTGACCGCCGCGGGCGGCGAGGGATTCAGCAGCGACCCGGGCGGGATCACGACGTCGATCGGGCCGTAGGTCCAGGCGTTGTTGGGGATGTCGGGGGTCAACAGGCACTTCAGCGAGTAGAGCGTGTACGCGCCGCTGGTGGAGGCGGAGTTGATCCCCCGTTCGCTCTGCACCGAGGTGCCGGCGAAGTCGACCCGCATGCGATCGCCCGAGACCTCGATCGCGACGTGGATCTCCTTCGGCTCCTCGAAGCCGTCGATCCTGGTCATCCCGACGTAGCGGCCGTCCGGGACCTCGGCGATCGCCCGGCGCATCGCGTCCTCGCTGACCGCGCCGATCCGCTCGGTGACGCCGGCCAGGTCGAACCCGGCGCTTTCGTCGAGCAGGTCGGTGAGCCGGCGGGCGCCGATCTCGTTCGCGGCGACCAGGGCGTGGATGTCGCCGATCACCATCTGCGGCAGGCGGACGTTGCGTTCGATCAGCCGCATCAGCAGATCGTCGGTCTTCCCTTCGGAGATCAGCTTCAGCGGCGGGATCGCCAGGCCCTCCTCGTAGACGTCGTAGGCGAACGCCCCCTCGGAGGCGCCGCCGATGTCGGAGAGGTGGCAGATCGAGGCGGCGTAGGCGATCAGCTCGCCGCGGTGGAAGATCGGCGTGACCACGGTGAGGTCGGCGAGGTGGGTGTTGCCGTGCCAGGGGTCGTTCATCGCCAGCACGTCGCCGGGCCGCAGGGTCTCGGCGCCGACCGTCTCGATCATCGACCGTGCCGCCCGGCTGAGGATCCCGGTGAAGACCGGCACCGAGCGCGAGTACTCGACCAGCAGGTCGCCGCGCGGCGAGAGCAGCGCACAGGCGAGGTCGTTCGACTCGCGCACGACGGCCGAGAAGGCGCTGTGCAGGAGGCCCGCCGCCATCTCGTCGGCGATCGAGATCAGCCGCTGCCAGGCAACCTGCAGCGAGGCCGCGTTCCACTCGTTCATCTCGGTTCCCCCTTGCCCACCGATACCCGCAGGTTCAGGTGCTCGTCGACGGTGAATGAGTCATCGGGACCGATGACCGCGGTGCTCTCGGGCTGCTGCACGATCGCCGGGCCGCTGCCCGAATCCCCCGGCTTCAGCGCCAGATGGTCGTAGATGGTCGCCTCGGTGACCCCGGTCGAGGGGAACCAGGCGTCGCGCTTGCCGACCACCGCGGCGCCCTCGCCGTCGTGCTCCTCGGAGCGGGCCTGGAGCGAGGGCTCCTCCCACTCGCCGACGGCGGAGAGGCGCCAGGCGACGACCTCCGCTTCGCCCGCGGGCGGGACGCTGCCGCGCAGCTGCTCGTAGCGATCGCGGAAGAGCCGGTCGGCCTCCGCCGCGTCGGGGACGGGGCCGGCGCCGTTGGAGACGGCGACCTCGACGAGCTGCGGGAGCGAGACCTCGACCTCGAAGCCCTGCCCGCGGAAGCGCATGTCGGCGGACACCTGGAAGGTGACCCGATCGCCGGCCATCGGGCCGAGCTGCTCGAGCGCCTGCGCCCGCAGGTCGTGGCAGATCGAGGCGACCTCGCCGGGGTTCCAGCCGGCCACCGGCATGATCCGGGTGCGGACGACGTCGGTGATCGGCGGCGCGACCTGCAGGCCGCCGGCGGAGAGCACCCCCGCCGACGCCGGGATGATCACCTCGGAGACGCCGAGGCGCCGGGAGACGCTGACCGCGTGGACGGGCGCGGCGCCGCCGAAGGCCAACACCGCGTAGTCGCTCGGGTCGCGACCATGCTCGGTGGCATGGATCCGCATCGCCGCGGCCATGCTCTCCTCGACCACGGTGACGATCCCGATCGCGGCCTCGCGCGGATCGCCGCCGAAGCCGTCGGCCAGCTCGGCCTCGATCACGGCGCGGGCCGCGTCGGGGTCGAGCCGCATCCGGCCGCCGAGGAAGTAGTCGGGATCGAGGTAACCGAGCGCCAGGTCGGCATCAGTCACCGTCGGCTTCGCGCCGCCGCGGCCGTAACAGGCCGGCCCCGGCTCGGAGCCTGCGCTGCGCGGGCCGACCCCGAGCAGGCCGACGTCGTCGAGCGCCGCGATCGAGCCGCCGCCGGCGCCGATCTCGAGCAGCTCGATCACCGGCACCCGCACGGTCATGCCGCTGCCGCGTTTGTGGCGGTGGACGCGGGCGACCTCGAAGGAGCGGGCGAGCGTCGGCCTGCCCGACTCGACCAGACAGACCTTGGCGGTGGTGCCGCCCATGTCGAAGGCCATCAGATCCTCGACCCCGAGGCGACGCCCCCAGTAGGCGGCCGCGAGCGCGCCGGCGGCGGGGCCGGACTCGAGCAGACGGATCGGGAACCGGCCCGCCAGGCGGGTGTCGGTGATGCCGCCGTTCGACTGCATCAGGAGGAGTGGCTGCTCGACTCCCGCCGACTCGAACGCCTCCTCGATGTCGCGGAAGTGCTCGCCCGCGATCGGCCGCACGTAGGCGTTGGCGACCGCGGTGATGATCCGCTCGTACTCGCGGATCTCCGGCGCCAGCTGGGACGAGGTCGTGACCATCAGGTCGGGCGCCAACTCCTGCAGCCGCTCGGCGACCATCTCCTCGTGGACGTCGGACACGTAGCTGTTGAGGAAGCAGACGGCGACCGAGCGGACGTCCGCCTCGCGTAGGGCCGTGACCGCTCCCTCCAACTCGTCGAGCTCGATCGGCACGTCGACAGCGCCGTCGGCGCGCAGCCTCTCGGTCAGCTCGAGGCGCAGCCCGGGTGGCACCAGCGGCTCGGGGAAGCGCAGCCGCAGGTCATAGATGTCGTAGCGCCACTCGCGGCCGATCTCGATCAGGTCGGCGAAGCCGCGGGTGGTGATCAAGGCGGTCGGGGGGGCGCTGCGCTCGATCAGCGCGTTGGTGACGAGCGTCGTCGCGCCGATCACCGGACGGTCGATCGCGGTCGGCTCCGACCCCGACGCCTCGAGCAACGAGGAGATGCCGGTGGACACCGCCCGCGAGAGGTCGTCATAGGTGGTCAGCGTCTTGCCGAGCCAGGTCCTGCCGGTGCTCTCATCGAGCAGGACGACGTCCGTGAACGTGCCGCCGATGTCGAAACTCAGTTGCAATGTGATCTCCTAGAGGACGCTCGCGAGGAAAGCGCGCGTGCGTTGGTGCTTGGGGGCATCAAAGACTTCGGCGGGCGATCCCGACTCGATGATCTCGCCGGCGTCCATGAAGGCGACCCGGGTCGCCGCCTGGCGGGCGAAGCCGATCTCGTGGGTGACGACGATCATCGTCATGCCGTCCGCCGCGAGGCCGCGCATGACGCCGAGGACCTCACCGACCAGCTCCGGGTCGAGCGCCGAGGTCGGCTCGTCGAACAGCATCAGCTTCGGTTGCATCGCCAGCCCGCGGGCGATCGCGACGCGTTGCTGCTGGCCGCCGGAGAGGCGGAGCGGATAGGCGCGCTCCTTCTGCTCCATCCCCACCCGCTTCAGCAGGTCGCGACCGCGGGCGATCGCCTCCTTGCGCGATTCGCCCTTCACCCTGATCGGCGCCTCGATCACGTTCTCGAGCACGGTCATGTGGGGGAAGAGGTGGAAGTGCTGGAAGACCATCCCGATCGCGGCCCGCTGCTTGCAGACCTTGCTCGGTTTCATGTCGTGCAATTTGTCACCGCGCAGCTCGCAGCCGATCGCGACCCCGCCAAGCGTGACGTAGCCGGACTCCGGTACCTCGAGGTCGTTGATGCAGCGCAGGAGCGTGGACTTGCCGGACCCCGACGGGCCGAGCAGGCAGAGGACTTCGCCGGTGCTGACGTTCAGGTCGATGCCTTTGAGGACCTCGAGCGAGCCGAAGCGCTTGTGCACGCCGCGAACCTCGACTAGCGGTTGAAGCTCAGCCATCCCGGCCACCTTCCTTCCTTCGAGCCGTCGAGGCCCTCCTCATGCGCCCGCGCCTCGGCCCAGCCGGTGGCCAGCCGACGCTCGACGAGATGCTCGATCACGGTGAGGACCGAGGTCACGACCAGGTACCAGATCGAGACGGCGATCAGGACCGGGATCGTCTGGTAGGTGCGGGCGTAGATCAGCTGGCCGGAGTAGAGAAGCTCGGGCAGGGTGATGACGCTGACGATCGAGGAGTACTTCAACAGGCCGATCGTCTCGTTGGAGAGCGGCGGCACGATCACCCGCAGCGCCTGCGGGAGGACCACCCGCCGGAACGCCAGCGGCCCGTTCATGCCGAGGGCTTTCGCCGCCTCGGTCTGCCCGCGGTCGACCGAGATGATGCCGCCGCGGATGATCTCGGCGAGGTAGGCGGCCTCGTTCAGCGCCAGGCCGAGGATGGCCGCAACCCATGGCGTGATCAGGCTGTTCGCGTTCCATTCGAACGCGGCCGGGCCGAACGGCACCCCCAACGTGATCACCGGGTAGAGGGCGGCGAGGTTGTACCAGATGAGAAGCTGCAGCAAGATCGGCGTGCCGCGGAACGCCCAGATGTAGAGCGAGGCGAGCCAGCGCAGGACCGGGTTCTCCGACAGACGCATGGTCGCGAGGCCGAGGCCGATGATGAAGGCGAGGGCCATCGAGACCGCGGTCAGGATCAGCGTCGTCCGCAGGCCGGCGAGGATCCGGGAGTCGAACACATAGCCCCAGATGACTTCCCATTCGAAGCGCGAGTTCGTCACCGCGCTGTGGATCAGGGACGCGAAGACGATCACCAGGACGAGCACGGCCAGCCAGCGCCACGGGTGCCGCGAGGGCACCCGTGGCTGCTGCTCGACCTCCGCACCGCGTCCTGGCGGTGGGATCGGCGAGGGTCGCCGGCCGGTAAGGGGCTCTTCCGTCATCCAACTCGGGTCGGTAGTGATCTACGGTGTCGTGTGAGCCCTAGAAGGCTGCGTTGTTGATGGTTGCTTTCGGCGGAGTACGGTCTTCGATGCCCCATTTGGCAAAGATTTCCTTCAGTTCACCGGACTGGATCAGCGCTTCGGTTGCTTCCTGCAGCGGCTTCAGGTTTTCCGAACCCTTCGGGACACCGATCGCGAAGTAACCTTCGGCGAGGTATTCACCGGTCACCTTCAATTTGTCCGGGTTCTGCTGCAGCAGGTAGGCGTTGGCGGCCGAATCGTTAGGGGCGACGTCGACCCGTTCGCTGAGCAGTGCCAGAACCGTCGCGTTCAGGTCCGGGAAGACGCTCAGCTCGACTTCGGGCTTGCCTTCCTTCTTACAGGCTTCGCTCTGTTCTTCGGTCAGCTGGATCTCCAGGGCGCCCTTCGGCAGGCCGACCTTTTTGCCACAGAGGTCTTCGAATGATTCGATCGTTTCGGGATCGTCCTTGCGCAGGAGGAAGTTGTTCTTCGCCTTCAGGTAGTCGACGAAATCGATCACTTCCTCACGTTCTTTGGTGTCGAACATGCCGGTGAGGGCGAGGTCATAGCGACCGGCTTTGAGGCCCGGGATGATCGAATCGAACGGCACCGAGGTGAATTCGATCTTCTCGCCGAGCTGTTTACCGAGCGCTTCGGCGAAGTCGATGTTGATGCCTTCCCATTCCGACTCCGAGCCTTCCTTATAGAAGTTGTAAGGGAGGAGAGACGGGTCCGCCGCGGCGATCAGGGTCTTTTCCGACCCGGAACCTTCCGAACCGGAAGACGTCGTGGTTTCTTCTTCGGTGCTGCCGGAACTGGAGCTGGAGCTTGAGCTGCCGCAGGCGGTGAGGCCGAGTGCAAGGATTGCGAGAGCCGCAATGAGTATCGAGAGTCGAGCTGTCCAGTGCTTCACTGAGTCCACCCTTTCACCATGGGTATGGGGGAAACCCGAGCCCCCCTCTCCACCCGATGGCATAGTTCGCTGGGAGAGGGACCTAACCAGAGGGATGACTCAGGGATACGGATTTCGGTGGTTGTCGCGCCGAAATGAAATGCAGGAGAAATCTCCACATGCATAGCCTGCGCCCATGGACGGATCCGTGTCAATAAGAAGGAGCCCGGTCGAGGCGGCGCTGAGCCGCGTCATCGACATCCCCGATTCCCCGACGATGATCGACCTCAGCGTCGGCGAGCCGGACATCGTCACCCCGCCTCGGATCGTCGAGGCCGGCATCGAGGCGCTACGCGCGGGTCACACCCACTACACCGCGCGTCGCGGCGAGGGGCCCCTGCGGGACCTGATCGTGGAGAAGCTGCGGCGGAAGAACGGGATCGAGGTCGGCCGCGACGACCTGATCGTCACCAGCGGCGGCGGCGCCGCCGTGACCGCGGCGATCGGCGGCGGCTGCCGACCGGGCGACAGCATCCTGATCCCCGATCCGGGCTGGCCCAACTACGAACTCTTCTCATTGCGGATGGGGGTGCGCCCGCGTCGCTACCGCCAGGACCCGAGCGCCGACGTCGCCTTCGACCTCGAGGAGATCGAGTCGCTGATCGACGACACGACCCGCATGATCGTCATCACCAGCCCGTCGAACCCGACCGGCGGCATGGCGTCGCCTGAGCTGGTGCGCGAACTGGTCGAGCTGGCCGAGCGTCACGACCTGCTGATCTGCTCCGACGAAGCCTACGAGGACATCGTCTTCGAGGGCCGGCCGACCTCGCCGGCCGCCGTCGGCGGCGCCGACCGCACTTTCGCCTGCTTCACCTTCTCCAAGACCTACGCGATGACCGGTTGGCGGATCGGCTACGTGGTCGTCCCGCCGCGCTTCGACCAGCAGGCGTTCGCGATGCAGGTGACGACCTCCGGCAGCGCGCCGACCGTCGCCCAGAAGGCGGCCGAGGCCGCCCTCGCCGAGGAGCAACCGGAGGTGACCGCGGCGATCGAGGCCTACGGACGCCGGCGCGAGGCGGCGGCGTCGATCGCCGAGGCGGGCGGGCTCCTCCGCTCGCGCCCGGCCGGTGCCTTCTACCTCTGGCTCGACATCGGCCGCAGTGGGCTCTCCGGGCAGGAGTTCACCAGCAGGCTGGCCCGCGACCACGACGTGCTCGTCTCCGCGGGCGAGGTCTACAGCGAACTGCAGAGCGGCCACGTGCGGGTCTCCTACGCGACCGCGGACGACCTCGTGACCGAGGGGATGAACCGGCTGGTCAGCGCTGTGGACGGGCTGGCGGCAGCGGCTCGCTGAAGTCGCCCGCCAGCCCGAGCGCGACCAGGGCGGCTTTCATCGTCGCCCCGTTGCTGGTCACGACCGGCCTGCCGGTCAGCTCCCGCAGCGGCTCGATCGCGGCCGCCGTACGCAGGTTGGTGCAGCTGACGAACAGCAGGTCGAAGTCCAGGCCCGCCAGCTCGGCGCGGGCGAAGTCGAGCAGCCGCGAGGCCTCGACCCGGCCGATCTCCCGGTTCATCTCGATCCCCATGCCGGCGGCCGAGACGACCTCGTAGCCTTCGCGCCGGCGCCCGCCGACGACCTCCTCGGTGATATCCGGCGTGTAGGGCGTCAGCACCGCGAGCCGGCGCGGCGACCGGGCGGCGATCTCCGCCGCGACCGCCGCGTTGGTCGAGATCACCGGGACGCCGGCGGCCTCGGCGAGGCTCCGCTCCAGCTCTGCCTCGCCCTCCGGGCCGAGGCTGGCCCCGGCCGCGGTGCAGGCGAAGACGACGGCGTCGGGTTCGAGCGTGCCCAGCTGCCGGGCGGCGCGGGGCGCCTCCTCCTCGACGAAGGAGGTGGCCGCCTCCAGCGTCGCGTCGACCATCCACATCCGGGCCGCGTGCAGGCCCACGTCGGTGGGCGCCCAGGCGGCGAAGTCGAGCTCCGTCGAGGTGTTCGACGAAGGGACCATCAGGCCCAGGTGGCGCATCAGGTGGCGCCGTCGGCGCCGTACCGGGAGGCCGCGTGGGCGGCGCCGATCTTCCCTTCGCGGAGGTCGGCCTCGACCGCGGCCGGGTCCCGCTCGGCGGCCGGGCCGTACCCGCCGCCTCCCGCGGTGACGTGGAGAACGACGTCGCCGCGGGAGATCTGGCGGGAGAACTTGGTCGGCAGGACCTCCTCGTCCGGCCGACCGGGGTTGAGCACGTTGGTCGAGGCCGAGCCTGCCTCTCCGCCGCCGACGCCGTAGGGGGGGAACAACCGCCGGTCCGAGCGGATCTGGAGAACCCCGTGCTCGCCGAGGAAGGTCAGTTCGCGGGCGACCGCCAGCCCGCCGCGCCGGCGACCGGGGCCGCCGGTGTCGGCGACGAAGCCGTAGCGATCGACGCGGATCGGGTGGTGCAGCTCCAGCACCTCGACCGGGACGTTCGAGGTGTTGCCGCCGAGCGGACTGGCGCCGTCGAGCCCGTCGGCGTGCGCCCCTCCACCCCAGCTGCCGGAGATGAACTCGACGAAGACCGAGCCGGCGTTCGCCTCGCTCGCGTTCTCGCTGATCGAGAGCATCGTGACCCCGCCCTCGCCGGCCGCGGGGGTGCGGTCGGGAGCAAGCTCCTGCAACGCGCCGAGCACCAGGTCGACGACCCGGAAGCCGGTGAGCGCGCGGGCGGCGCGCGGCGCCGGGCGTACCCCGTCGACCACCGTCCCCGGCCGGGTGATGATGTTCAGCGGTCGGTAGAGGCCCTCGTTGCAGAGCTCTTCCGGCGCGCCGAGCACGGCGAAGACCGCGGCGTAGACGGCGGCCCGGGTGAAGGAGGCGGTGGAGTTCAGGGCCGAGGCCACCTGCGGCGCGCAGCCGGTCAGGTCTACGGTCATCTCCTCGCCGCTCACCTCGATCGCGACGTGGAGCTCGATCGGGCCGGAGCCGAAGCCGTCGTCGTCGATGTGATCGGTGAAGTCGTAGTGGCCGTCGGGGAGGGTCGCGATCAGGCCGCGTGAGACCCGCTCGCCGTGGTCGAGCAGCCCGTCGAGGCAGACCTCGAGCGCCTCGGAGCCGTGGCGCTCGGCCAGCCCTTCGATCCCGCGCGCGGCGTGATGGCAGGCGGCCAGTTGGGCGCGCAGGTCGCCGAGAACCACCGACGGGGGACGGACGTTGCGCTCCAGGATCGCCAGCAGCGTCGAGTTCTCGCGGCCGCCGTCGTAGAGCTTCAGCGGCGGGATCTGCAGGCCCTCCTGGAAGATTTCGGTCGAGTCCGGAGCGTTCGAGCCTGGCCGGCGCCCGCCGACGTCGACGTGGTGGGCGACGCAGCCGGCGAAGGCGATCAGGCGCTCCTCGTGGAACACCGGCCGGAAGATGAAGATGTCCGGCAGGTGCATGCCGCCCTGGTCGGGGTCGTTGAGGATGAACACGTCGCCCGGGTTGATGTCCCCGGCGAAGCGCTCGCGCAGGTGGTCGATCGCTTCCGGCATCGCGCCGAGGTGGAGCGCCAGGGTGAGCCCCTGGGAGACGAGGCGTCCGCGGCCGTCGAAGATCGCGGTCGAGAAGTCCATCGTGTCGCGGACCACCTCGGAGTGGGCGGTACGCAGGACCGTGACCGCCATTTCGTCGGCCAGGGCGCGGAAGGTGCTGCGCACGACCTCCGCGGTGAAGGCGTCGACCTGGACGGTTGACTCACTCATCGACCGGCACCTCGATCAGCACGCTGCCGTCCTTTCCTGGGATCGCGACACAGTCGGGGGGGATGACGATGGTCGCGTCCATCTCCTCGATCAGGAGCGGCCCCTGGGTTCCCGCCTCGTCGAGGTCGGCCCGCACCACCACCGGCGTCTCGTATTCGCCGTCGGCGAATTTCGCCATCCGGGTGCCGCCCCCGCCACCGGCGCCGCCGATCCCCTCGAGCGCCCGGTGCAGGGCCTCGACCCGCTCGCGGTCGGCACGACGGTCGCGGAAGCGCAGGGTGACGATCTCGACCGGCTCGCCGGGAAGGTTGTGCCCGTAGGCCTGCTCGTACTCGGCGTCGAAGGCCTGCCGCAGGTTCGCGGTCGAGCGCTCGTCGATCGGCCCGTCCTCGAGCTGGATCGTGAGCTCGAAGGACTGGCCGCGGTAGCGCAGGTCGAGCGAGCGTTCGACCGTGCGCGCCTCGTCCGGACGCGGCGGCTCGAGCGCGGCGGTCGCGCGCTCCTCCAGCACGGCGAAGCCCTCGCGCAGGCGCGCGATGTCGATCTCGGCCCCGCGCGAGTTCCCCATCACCTCGTCGTGGGTCGCATCCGCGGTGACCAGGCCGATCGCGCTCAGCAGTCCAGGGCTGGGCGGGACGATCACCTTCGAGATCTGGAAGGTGCGGGCGAGGCCGACCGCGTGGATCGGCCCGGAGCCGCCGAACGCCATCAGGCTGAAGTCGCGCGGATCGCGGCCCCGCTCCATCGAGACCGAGCGCACCGCCCGGGCCATCGTCGCGTTGGCGAGGGTGTGGACGCCCCAGGCGGCCTCGAGCCGCGAGGTTCCGAGCGGTCCGGCGACGTGCTCGTCGATCGCCCGGGCGGCACGCTCGGGGTCGATCTTCTGCGAGCCGCCGCCGATCTCGGAGGGGTTGAGGTAGCCGAGGACGACGTTGGCGTCGGTGACCGTGGCAAGCTCGCCGCCGCGCGAGTAACAGGCGGGGCCGGGGAGCGCGCCCGCACTCTGCGGGCCGACCCGGGGGGCGCCGCCGGCGTCGATCGAGAAGATCGACCCGCCGCCGGCACCGACCTCGGCGATGTCGATCGCCGGAGCGCCGATCGCGTAGCCGCCCCCGCGCAGGAGCCGGCTCGCGGTCATCTGGCCACCGACCTCGTATTCGCTCGCCTCGTGGGCGCGACCGGACTCGATCAGGGTCGCCTTCGCCGTGGTCCCGCCCATGTCGAAGGCGATCAGGTCGTCGACGCCGTGGCGGCTGCCGAGCTCGATCGCCGCCATCACCCCGGCGCCGGGACCGGACTCGATCGCGTAGACGGGACGCCGTCGCGCCATCCCCGAGGCGGTGAGGCCGCCGTTCGACTGCATGATCCGCAGCGGCGCGTCGACGCCGAGATCGACCAGGTCGCCCTCGAGGCGGCCGACGTAGTTGTCGACCAGCGGCTGCAGGTAGGCGTTGACGCAGGCGGTCGAGGTGCGCTCGTACTCCTTGATCGCCGGCAGCACCTCGCAGGAGGCCGAGATCGCGACCCCGGGCAGCCCGTCGCTCAAAAGCTCGAGCAGCTCCCGCTCGTGCGCCGGGTTGGCGTAGGAGTTGATCAGGCAGATCGCGACCGCTTCCACCTCGGCCTCGCGCAGCTCGTCGATGATCGTCTCCGCGGCCGCGCGGTCGAGCGGGACGAGGACCTCGCCGGTCGGGTCCATGCGCTCCTCCACCTCGAAGCGGAGCGCCCGCGGCACCAGGGTCGGCGGCTTGGTCCAGGTCAGATCGAAGAGGTTGGGGCGCCGGCCGCGGCCGAGCTCGAGAACGTCGCGGAAGCCGCGCGTGGTGACCAGCGCCGTGCGGGCGCCGCGCAGCTCGAGCACCGCGTTGGTGGCGGCGGTGGTCGCGTGGAGGACGACGTCGAGCCGGGCCGCGTCGAGCTCCGCCGCCCGCAGCAGCTCCGGCAACGCGCCGGTGACCGCGCGGCCGAACTCGGGCGGGGTCGACGGCACCTTGCGGCGGTGCAGCACCCCGTCGGGCGTGGTCAGGATGATGTCGGTGAAGGTCCCGCCGACGTCCGCCGCGAGTACCGCCTGGGCGCCGCTCATGAGACCTCCTCGATCGTCGCTTCCACTTCCTCCATCGCCGCCGCGTAGGCCTCGGCGGCCTGGTTCAGGTCCTCCTCGGTGTGCGCGGTGCCGACGAACCCGCCGAGCGTCATCGCGTCGACGCCGCGGGCCAGCAGGCCGCGGTCGAGGCCGTCCCGCAGGCGCGGGTCGATGCGCTTGAAGGCCATCACGTCGTCGGGCTGCTCGGCGAGGCCGGGGGCGACGTGGAACCAGCTCGACTCGCCCCAGACGGCGACCGGGATCGCGCCCCGGCCGAGCCGCTCGCGCAGCAGGCCCCGCAGCATCTCCGCCTTCTCTTCGGCCTCGCGGATCGCCGACCCGTCGCGCAGCAGGTCGAGCATCGCGACCCCGGCCGCCGCGCTGACCGGGTTGGCGTTGTAGGTGCCCGGGTGGTGGACGTGCTTCCAGCGGTTCCACTCCGGGTCGCCGACGCGCATCTCCAGCGGCTCCATCAACTCGGCGCGCCCGCCGACGGCGCCGCCGGGCATCCCGCCCGCCGCCACCTTGGCCAACGTGCAGAGGTCGGGGACGATCCCCAGCCGCTCCTGCATGCCGCCGGGCGCGGCGCGGAAGCCGGTGATCACCTCGTCGAAGATGCAGACCGTGCCGTGACGCTCGCAGGCGGCGCGCATCTCGGCGATCCACTCGGGCTCCAGGCGCGCCGTCCCCCAGACCGCCCCGTTGGGCTCCAGGATCAGCGCGGCGACATCGCCCCGGGCGATGCGCTCGGCGGCCTGCCGGGGCGCGACCACCTCGACGCTGGCGAGCGTCCCGGCGGGGATACCCGGCGAGAGCGGCTCTTCGTAGGGCTCCTCGAGCCCCTTGACGACGTAGTCGTGCCAGCCGTGGAAGTGGCCGTCGAGCTTCAGCACGATCTCGCGGCCGGTCGCGGTGCGCGCCAGGCGGAGCGCCAGCAGCGTCGCCTCGGTACCGCTGGCGGTGAACCGGACGCGATCGGCGCACGGCACCATCTCGGCGATCTGCTCGGCCCAGCGCACTTCGCGCGGATGGTTGCCCCCGAGGTGGGTCCCGGTGCCCGCCGCCTCGACGATCGCGCTGGTCACCTCGGGCGGCGCGATCCCGCGGATGAGGGAGCCGTGGCCCTGCAGGAAGTCGATGTACTCGTTGCCCTCGACGTCGATCTTGCGGGCGCCGGCGCCACCGGTGAAGTACGGCCCGCGGGGCTGACGGAAGCGGACGTCGTGGGCGATCCCCGACGGGAGGACGCCTGCGGCGCGCTCGACAAGGCTGCTCTGATCTGCTCGGTTGCTGGTCGGGGTCGCCATCGCCGCCGACGATAGACCCGCGCAGATGTCCTGAAGATTTCGTTTTGCGGCCGTATGCGTGGACCGCGCCTCGGCGCTCCGCGCGTTGGTTATGACTGGTCCATGGCGAAGATTCCGACTCCCGAGCAGAAAATTGAAACCATCGAGATCGAGCCCCGCGCCTGGACGGCTTTCAAGCTGCGCGAGGGCGAGTCGATGAGGTTGATCGACGTCGAAGGGCAGCAGGTCGGCGACCTGATCGCCGTCAACGACGCCGACCCCGACGAGCGTCTCTCCTGCCTCTTCTCGCAGGTGGCGACGGGTCGCTGGCGCCTCCGTCCCGGTGACGCCTACTACACCTCACTCTCGCGCCCGATGCTCGAGGTGGTGGAGGATACGGTCGGCGTGCACCACCAGCTCGGCGGATTCTGCACGCCCGAGTCGAACGAGCAGCGCTACGGCGTCCCCGACACCCCCTGCTGCTACACGAACTTCCTCGGCGCGATGGCCGAGCACGGCCTCGGCCCCGCCCACATCCAGCCCGACATGTGTACCTCGCTCTTCATGAACGTCGTCCTTGACGCCGACGGCTCGATGCGGATCGCCGAACCGGTCTCGCGGGCGGGCGACTCGATCACGCTGAAGGCACTGATGGACGTGCGGATCGCGATCTCCAACTGTCCGCAGGAGCGCAACCCGTGCAACGCCTTCAACCCGACCCGCCTCCGGGTCGAGCTGTTCGAAACCGACTGAGCGCCGTTCAGGCTCAGTCGGCCAGGGTGGAGAGCTTCAACTCGAGCACACCGGCGATCGAGTGCAGGAACGTCGCCTCATTCGGACTGAACGCGCGGGGCTGTCGTTTGACGAAGCCGATGTCGCCCCAGATCGCCCCGTTCACCCGCAGCGGCACCACGAGGCAACTGCGGAAATGTTCCTCGTTCATCAGGGCGGCCGAGACCGGGAACCGCTTTGCCGACCGCCGCAGGTCGGCGACCTGCACCGCATTTCCTTCGGCGATCGCCTGGCCGCCGACGAAGTCGCTGCTGAGGTTGTGGCCACGGCGCATCTTTCGGGTCCACTCGTTCGACATTCCGTCGGCGGCGATGAGGGTCGAGCGGCTCCGTTCCGGCTCGCAGCGAAAGATCGAGGCCGCGTCACAGTGGCTGGAGGCGACCGGGGCCGTGGTCGCGACGGCGGCGAGGTCGGAGACGCTGTCGAGAGAGCGAACCGTGTCCAGCAGGGCGTAGATCCCATCGAGCCGAGCGCTCAGTGCCGCGATGTCGCTGTCGCCCGTGCCGCCGTCGTCGCCGAGCTCGACCACCGGGTCCTTGAACCGGTAGCCGGCCCCACGGATCGAGACGATGTACTTGGAGTTACGCGAGTCGTCACGGAGCTTGCGACGCAGGCGGGCGACGTGGATCCGCAAGGTGTTGAGGCCGTCGCCGTAGTTCCACTGCCAGACGTGGTTGACGATGTCGGTCGCGTTGATGGTCTGCTGGGCGCGCGACATCAGGTAGACGAGCAACCGGTACTCGTTGCGCGAGAGGTTGATGTCCTCGCCGCCCACCGCACAGGTCTTCGAGAAGAGGTCCACCCGCAGGTCACCCGACTCGAGCCACCGGGAGGACGCGCGGGGTTCGGAACGGACGATCTCGTAGAGGGCCTTGATCCTGGCGCTGATCTCCCGTTCGCGGGCCCCGTAGTCGATCACGATCGTCGCGCCGACCTCGAGCAGTTCGGCGAGCTCGTCGCTCGACGGCGTCAGTCCGGACACCACGATCGGCGCCTTGCTGGAGGACCTGAGGGCGGCGACGGCGGCGACGGCCCAGCTCGGGGAGCCGGGGACGACGATCAGCAGCGGAGTCTGGCGGGCCGCGAGGTAACCGCCGGCGCGCCGCGCGTCCTGGAACTCGACCGTCGCGACGCGGTGGAGGCGCAGTACCGACCGGACGCGGGTGAGGCGCTCGTCACTGCGTTCGGCGACCACAGCCACAGGACCGACGAGGCCAGCATCACGACTGAGACGATCGAAAGAGGTGACAGCCAAGCGCATATACTACGCTCCACCCGGCCGGGCTGCAGGGTATGTTCGCGTCTTCCTCCGGGACCGCGATGTTCAGAGCGAGGTGCCGACGCCGCCGGCCACGGCTCGGTCGAAGATCATCCGGCCGAGGGCAAGGTCCAGCACGCCGATTCCGTTGTTGGAGTCGATGATCCGCTCGTCGTCGCTCCGACGCCCCGGCGCGGTGCCCGCGACGACCTCGGCGAGCTCGGCGTGGACGGACGGCATCGGCCGCGAGGGACGGTTGCGCCGGAAGCCCTCTTCGAAGACCTCGCGGTCGTCGGCGATCAGGCGCTCGACCTCGGTGAACGCGGCGTCGTCCCAGGCCGCCTCGCCCTCGAGGGGGAGCGCGAGCGCTCCCGGGCCGAGCCAGGAGCCGCGCAGGACCGGCTCGGGCTGGTGCCCGATCGCGGAGATGACCACGTCCGCTCCGACCACCGCCTCCTCGGCGGTCCCGGAGGCCTTCATCGTGAGCGCCGGGAACTGCGGGCCGAGGCTCGCGACGTGGCGACGGGCGGAGTCGAGGTCACTGGCAAGCACCCGGACCTCCTCGAGACTCGGCAGCGCGTCGACGAGGTAGGGCAGGCAATCGCGGTTGACCGGGCCACCGCCGACCATGGTCAGGACCCGCGAGTCCGCCCGGGCGAGCCTGTTTGCGGCGACCGCCGCGCAGGCCCCGGTCCGCGCGCCCGTCAGCCAGGCGCCGTCGAGGAGGCAGAGCGGCCGGCCGGTCACCACGTCGCTCAGCATCAGGACGACGCTGGTGCGGGGCAGTCCCCGCTCGGAGTTGCCGGGGGCGTAGACCGCCCACTTGATCGCCGCCGTCCCGAGAGCGGCGGAGGCCACCGGCATGACGTGGAAGAAGACGTCGTCGGAAGGATGGAGGGAGCTCTTGGTGGGCTGCTCGACGCTGCCGTCGGCGATCGCGCGGAGCGCCGTCTCGACGGTCGCCACGATCTCCTCCCGGCCGGCCTCCCGCCCGAGCGCCGCCACCTCTTCGTCGGCCAGATGGAGCATCGGGGCAGCAGGCTAGCGCGATGCGTCGTGGCGCCATGCCCTCGTTGACGGACGCCGACACCTCGCCGAACCTGCAGACACAGGAGCTCGTGATGATGATGCTCGGCATGTACCTGGAGCCGCGCTCCCGGACGGTCTGGTCGGGCGGCCTGGTCCGCCTCCTCGGCGAGTTGGGCCTGTCCGCGGCGGCCGCCCGGGCCGCTCTCGCCCGCCTGGTGAATCGCGATCTGCTCGCCCGCAGTCACCAGGGGAGAAGCACGTATTACACGCTCACCTCCCGCGGTCGCGATCTTCTGGAGAAGAGCGAGAACGGCTTTTCGTCTCCGGTCTCCTGGCCCACCGGCATCGACCGTTGGACCGTCCTCTGGCACGCGATAACGGACGAGCGCCGCTCGGAGCGGACGCGTCTTTCGCGACGCCTTCGCTCGCTCGGCTTTCGCTCGCTCCAGGACGCCGTCTGGATCTCGCCCCACGACCGCGGGGAGGAGGCGATCCGCCTGATCGGCGACCTCGCCCTCGAACCTCTCTGCGGCGTGATGATCGGAGAGGTGCCGGAAGACCTGAATCCGGATCGCCTCGTGTCCCGCCTCTGGCCCGCCGAGGAGATCTCGGACCGATATCGCGGGTT
>JAFDWD010001132.1 GCA_018268695.1 Actinomycetota bacterium | reverse complement strand
CCTCCTCGTCGCCCTGGTCGCCGAACCGAGCCCCCTCCTCCTAGCCCTGACCTTCGTCATCGTCGGCGCCGGCCAGGGCGCCGTGATCCCGGCGATGACCGGCACCGTCTTCTTCGGCCACCTCGGCTCCGCCACCTCCGCCGCGGCCTACGGCGAAGCGTTCGCCTTCGCCCTGGGCACGGTGCTCGCAATCCTCGCGATCGCCGGAGCCCTCGGCCGGCGGGTGTACGTGCAGGTCAATCCGGGCGGGTAGGGGGTGGCCGTCCGAGAGGGGGGTGTCCTGGGACGTGAGGGTTTCGTGCGAGAGAGCGGGGGATTCGAACGGTCAGGAAACTGCGTGGTTCGTTATCCACGCCATACGGGGATTTCGAACCACGGAGATCCTTGCGTGGTTCGAAGCTTCGGTCATGGCGAAGTAAGGAACCACGCAATCCCTTGCGGTGTTCGAAACCTGGCGTATAGGCGGGTAAGGAACAGCGCAGATTCCTGACCGTTCGGGGCCCGGCGTACGACCCGGGCCCAGCCGCTTCCCCCACATCCCCGGCCGTCTCGGCCACGGCCACAGCCGACCCCCTGCACGCTTGTCTCGCTATGCGAGACAAGCGTGCAGGGGGTCGTGGCCGAGACGGCCGGGCTCGCCGCGGACCCTTGGGTCCCTTGCCGGAGGTGCCGCCTCAGACCGCCCGCGCCCTCCGCCGCACCTGCCTCGACCAGAGGCCGGCCATCGCCGCCAGCGTCATCCCCACCATCGAGAGGTAGGCCGCCGACACGCCGGCCGCCTCTTGCACGCCCGTCACCACCGGCGGGCCGAAGGTGTAGGCGAGCGTGATCGCCAGGTTCAGGAGTAGGGCGACGGCGGCCGGATCCATCTCGAGCTGCTCGCCTCGCTCGGTGAAGAGGCTCATCAGGGGGATCCAGAAGAAGCCGAGGCCGACGCTCTCGAAGAGGACGAAGGCGAGGGCGATGACCAGGACGGATTCGAAGGCCGCCATGACGAGGAGGGTCGCCGCGGTCGCGACGGCGCCGAACAGGACCGGGGCGAGGTGGCCGCGCCGGTCGGCGATGGTCCCGGCGTAGATGCAGCACGCCGCCGACAGCAGAGCACCGGCGAGGAGCGCGGCGTCGATGCCGACTTCGGTCGCGCCGAGGTCGGAGAGGTGGAGGGGGACGATCGTGATCGCGCCGCCGGCGACGAGGGGCGGGATCGTGACCAGCGCCGCGACGCGCCGCAGCACCGGGTCGGAGGGCAGGCGCAGTCGCGTCCGCTCCTCCCTGCGGATCGCGTGCGGCGAGGGGATCCGCAGGAGGACCGCGCCGTAGACGACGAAGGCGACCGACACGGCGGCGAACACGCCGAAGGTCCCGAACGGCTTCGTCGCCGCCCCGAGGATCGGGCCCGCCGCCATCCCGAAGACCCCCGCGCCCATCGCCGCCCCGAGGGCCGCGCCGCGGCTCGGGGCGGGGACCAGCGCGATCAGCCAGTTGAGCAGCGAGCACCAGACGATGCCCGCGCCGATCCCCTGGACCAGCCGGGCGAGCTCCAGCGCCGGCAGCGCCGCGGCGGCGCCGAACCCGACGCTCGCCACCGCCAGCATCGCGCAGCCCGCGACCGCGGCGCGCTGGACGCCGAAGCGATCGCTCAGCCACAGCCCGGCGATCAGGATCCCGAGGACCATCCCTCCCGAGTAGCAGCCGGCAAGGATCCCCGAGCCGAAGGCCGAGAGGTCGAATTCGCGCTCGTAGTGCGGAAGCAGCGCGGCCAGCGTCGAGTAGAGCGCCGACTCGAGCGCGAAGGCGGTCGCGAAGACCGCCATCAACCGGCCAACGCCGCCCCGCGGCGGCGCTACCTCAGTTGCTGGGGTCGTGCTCGTCGCGGACAAGCGGACGCCGCTCGTCGGTGTCCTCGTCGGCGCCGCCGCGGCGGAGCCATTCGCGCAGCTTGAACGAGGCGATGCCGCCGCCCGCCAGCAGGACGGGCCCGAAGGACAGCGCGGTCTCCTCGACCGGGATCCCGGCGATGTGGGCGAACGGCATCACCGCTCAGCCCTTCGGCTGGTCCTTCACCTCGGCCTCGGCCGCCGCGTCCAGGCGCTCGTGGTGGTTGGTGATCCCGTCTTTGAACTCGCGCATCCCCGAGCCGACCGAGCGGCCCAGCTCCGGCAGCTTTTTCGGCCCGAACACGAGCAGCGCGATGACCAGGACGATCCCGATCTCCAGCGGTCCGATGTTCCCCAGCATTGGCAGTCCCCTCTATGAGTGTTTTGGCAGCACGCGTGCGACGTTGGGATCCCAGGTGACGAAGACTTCGGCACCCAGGGGAAGAGGTTGAGCGGATTCGGCCGGCACCTCGGCCTTCAGCGGCTCGCTCAGCTCCGGGCAATCGACCACGTATGAGTAGCCGGCGCCGCGGAAGCCGATGTCGCGGACGGTCCCGCGTAGGCGCTCGGTGGAGCCGTTGGTCGAGCCGCCATTGGTGGCGGCGCTCGCCCCCGCCTCGGTGAGGACGACGTCCTCCTGGCGCAGGACCAGCCAGCCGTCGTCGACCGGCATCAGGTTCGCGTCGCCGACGAAGCGGGCGGTGAGGGCCGAGCTCGGGCGGTGGTAGATCTCGCGCGGCGTCCCCAGCTCGGCGATCCGGCCGTGGTCGAAGAGGGCGATCCGGTCCGACAGCGCCAGCGCCTCGCCCTGGTCGTGGGTGACGAAGACGAAGGTCGTGTCGGTCTCCCGGTGGAGACGCCGCAGCTCACCCTCCATCTCCTGGCGGATGCGCAGGTCGAGGGCCGAGAGCGGCTCGTCCAGCAGGAGCACCTCGGGGCGGTTGATCAACGCCCGCGCCAGCGCGACCCGCTGCGCCTGCCCGCCGGACAGCTCGCCGCTGCGCCGGTGGGCGAGGCCTTCCAGCCGCACCAGCTCGAGCGCCTCGCGGACGCGGGCGTCGATCTCCTTCTTCGGCACCTTCGCCAGCCGCAGGCCGAAGGCCAGGTTGTCGTAGACGTCGAGGTGGGGGAAGAGCGCGGCGCGCTGGAAGACGAGGTTGACCCGGCGCTTGTGCGGCGGCACCCGGGTGACGTCCTCCCCGTTCAGCCGGACGGTCCCCTCGGTCGGCTTGAGGAAGCCGCCGACGATCCGCAGCAGCGTCGTCTTGCCGCAGCCCGACGGCCCGAGCAGGGTGAGGAATTCCCCGGGGGCCATCTCCAGGTCGATGTCGCGGAGGACCTGGGCGCCTTCCTGGTAGGAGTGGCCGACCGCCTCGATCTGCAGGGCGGCGGCGCTCATCCGTCCGCCTCCATGAAGGCGCCGGCCCGGCGGGCGCGTTTGCGCTCGCCCCAGATCCCCATCGCGAAGGCGAAGGCGAAGAGGACGAAGGTGGTCGCCATCAGCAGCGTGGAGACGACGTTGATGCTCGGGTTCAGCGTCGTGCGCAGGCGCGAGAAGATGAAGAGCGGCAGGGTCGTTTCGTTGCCGCTGACGAAGAAGGTGACGACGAACTCGTCCAGCGAGACCATGAAGGCGAGCGCCGCGGCGCCGATCAGGATCGGCAGCACCTGCGGCAGGGTCACTTTGCGGAACGCCTTCCAGGGCGAGGCGCCGAGGTCGGCGGCCGCCTCCTCGAGCATCGGGTCGAGCCGTTCGAGCGCGACCCGGGCGATCATGAAGAAGAACGGGAAGGCGATGATCGTGTGGCCGATCAGGATCGTCAGCAGCGAGAGTTCGAAGCCCGCCCGCCGCAGGGCGATCAGCAGCGCGATGCCGACGAAGAGCAGCGGCAGCGTGATCGGCAGCATGAAGATCGCCACCCCGACGCCGCTCATCCGCGAGCCCGAACGGGTCACGCCGTAGGCGGCGGCGGTGCCGAAGATCAGCGTGAAGAGGGCCGTCGCGATCGCCAGCTTCAGCGAGTTGAAGAGCGATTCGCGGAAGTCTTCGGAACCGAACACTTCCGAGTACCAGCGGGTCGAGAAGCCCTTGAAGGGGAAGGTCAGCGACGGGCTCGAGTGCAGCGAGAAGAGCGCCACGATGACCAGCGGCACGAGCAGGAAGACCAGCACCAGGGCGGTGAAGACGGCGCCCGCGATGCCGCGGTGGCGAAGGCGCGCGCTCACGTCGTCCACCTGATCTTGTTGAGCTTGGTGACCCGCAGGAAGATCGCGGCGACGAGGAAGCAGAGGGCGTAGGCGACCAACATGATCCCCGCCAGCGCCGCTCCCGCCGCCCAGTTGCCGGAGGCGGTGAACTCCTCCGAGATGTTGATCCCGAGCATCGCGTCGCCGGGCCCGCCGAGGAACTGCGGGGTGACGAAGTCGGCGGAGGCGAGGACGAAGATGAAGATGAAGGAGGAGATCGCGGGGCCGGCGATCAGCGGCATGATCACCCGGCGCCAGCGTTGGACGGCGCCGCCGCCGAGGTCGCGCGCGGCCTCCAGGTAGCGCGGCTCGATCGGCCGGAAGGCGGCGAACATCACCAGCATCACGTAGGGCACCGAGATGTGGACCATCGCGATCACGATCGCCGTCTGGTTGAAGATGAAGAGGCTCGAGGGGTGGCTGATGATCCCGAGGTCCATCAGCACCGTGTTCAACACCCCGTGGGTGCCGAGGATCGTCCGCCAGGCGTAGATGCGGACGAGGTAGGAGGCGAACATCGAGAGGGCGATCAGGAACATGATCGGCATCTGCCAGCGGCCCGCGTGGTAGCGCAGCCAGTAGGCGACCGGGATCGCGATCGCCACCGAGATCGCCGCGGTGGCGCCGCCGACGATCAGCGAGTTGCGGCCGAGCTGCCAGGTGAGGTGGCTTTCCAGCGCCTGCTTGTAGTTGTCGAAGGTGAGCGGCCCGGTGACGGTGAAGAAGCCGGCGGTGAGGAAGCTGTAGGCGAGCAGGATCACCACCGGGATGACCAGGAAGGCGATCAGGTAGACGGCGGCGGGCGCCGCGGCCAGCAGGTTGCGACGGTCCTTCGGGCCGCGCGTCGACCGCGCCTCGGCGGGCGGCAGGTCGGGCGGGGCGCCCGGGTACATCGGATCGATCGAGGGCGGTTCGACCGGAGCGGGCGTGCTGCTCATGCGGCGGCCTCCAGCTCGGGGGCGGACGCGACCGGGTCGGCGGCGATGAGGCGTGCCGTCGCCGGCGCCCAGGCGAGCCCGATGTCGGTGCCGACCGCGACCCCGTCGCCGCCGAAGGCCGTGCTCGGGACCTCGGCGCGCAGCGGGCGCTCGACCCCCTCGACGTCGAGGAGGTAGCTCGAGCGGGTGCCGCGGAAGGCCTGGTCGATGACCCGTCCGCGTAGGCCGCCGGGGGCGTCGGAGAGCGCGACGCTCTCGGCGCGGACGACAAGCTGCGCGGGCCCGGTCGCGAGCCCGCCGGGGCAGGGGGCCTCGAGCTCGGTGCCCGCCAACCGCAGGCGCGCGGTGGTCGAGGCCACCGCCAGCACCTCCACCGGGATCACGTTGGCGTCGCCGACGAAGCGGGCGACGTAGGAGGTCCGCGGCGCGGTGTAGACGTCGAGCGGGGTGCCGAGCTGGGCGATCTCGCCCTCGCTGAAGACGGCGACGCGGTCCGACATACCGAGCGCCTCGCCCTGGTCGTGGGTGACGTAGATGAAGGTCGCGCCGGTCTCGTGGTGGATGCGGCGCAGCTCGGCCTCGAGCTCGAGGCGGATCTTCAGGTCGAGCGCCGAGAGCGGCTCGTCGAGGAGGAGGACGCGCGGGCGCTTGACCAGCGCGCGGGCGAGCGCCACCCGCTGCATCTGGCCGCCGGAGAGCTCGTCGGCGCGGCGGCGCGCCAGATGGCCGAGGCGGACGAGGTCGAGTGCCTCGCCCACCCGCGACGGGATGTCACCGCGCGAAGTGCCTTCCACCCGCAGTCCGAAGGCGACGTTCTCGAACACGTCGAGGTGCGGGAACAGGGTCGGACGCTGGAACACGGTGTTGATCGGCCGCCGCTCCGCCGGGGTGGCGGTGATGTCGGTGCCGTCGAGGACCACGCGGCCACCGCTCGGCGAGTCGAGCCCGCCGATGATCCGCAGCAGGGTCGACTTGCCGCAGCCCGACGGCCCGAGCATGCCGAGGAACTCGCCGGCGGCGATGTCGAGGTCGATCCCCCTGAGAACGTCCGTCGTCCCGAACCGCTGCGTGACGCCCTCGATCGTGAGGGCGCCACCGCGGCGATCGGCTTGGGTGGCCTCCGGCAAGGAACCGCCCTATTCGCCTTTGACTTCGGTCCAGGCCTGGGTGACTTCGCCGAAGGTGACGAATTCATCGGACTGGGCCGGAGCGTCCTGCACCATCGGCGAGCTTTCGAGGAACTTTTCGATCTCGGGGGTGGTGCTGGGGAACAGCGGCTTGACGGTGCTGTTGACGAGGGGCAGGGCCTTCTCCACGGTCGGGCTCAGCACCACGATGTTGGCGGCTTCCGCGTTGTTCTTCGGCGCCAACAGTTCGTTGATCATCGAGTACGCGGTGGCAGCGTTCGAGCCGTCTTCGGGGATGCAATAGCATTCGGTGAAGGACGCCGAGCCTTCCGGGAATTCGAACACGGTCTCGATGTTCTTGTTCCCCGCTTCGGCGGCGAAGGCGTTGTCGGAGGTCATCCCGAACATCGCGGCCAGGACTTCACCCTGGGCGATCTGGGTCGACATGTCACCAAACGATGGTGAGAAGGACTTCGCCTGCTTGACGAACTGGGCCAGCCACTTCTTCACTTCTTCCAGCTGTTCCTTCGTCATTTCGTTGGTGGTGAAACCGAGGATCGCGCCGGCGGTGCCGATCGCCGTGCTGGGGTCGTCGAGGATCGTGATCTGACCCTTGTACTTCGGCTGCAGCAGGTCGGTCCACTTTTCCGGCGGTTCGGTCTTGGTTTTGTCGTAGTTGATCCCGATCGCACCGTAGGTGGTCGGGATGGCGACGACGTCACCGTTTTCGTTTTTGAAGGTGTTTTCCGGATCCTTCTTGAAGAATTCGATCAGGCCGTCGTAGTTCGGGATCTGCTTCAGGTCCAGCGGCATGAAGGGGACGCCGCTGCCGAGCAGGCGCGAGGTGCCGTTCGAGGACATGCAGATGATGTCGTATTCACCACCACCGCCGGCGGCGTATTTGGCGGCGATGTCACTCATGTTGCCGATGAAGGTGGACTTGATGGTGACGCCGTTCTTCTTCTTCCACGGTTCCAGGAGTTCCTGGTAGTCCTCCGCCTGCCAACCGAGGTAGTTGAGGGTGCCGCCGACGGTGCCACCGCCGCCGCCGCCGGAGGCCGCGGTGCTGCCGCCGGTGCTGATGCCGCCGCCACCGCAGGCGGCGAGGATGCCGGGGGCCATCGCCAGGGCGCCGACGCCGGCGGCGCGCTGCAGGAACTTCCGGCGGGTGAGGTCATCGATGCGCGATTTGTCGTTCGGTACGGGGGCCTGGTCCATTAACTCTCTCTCCTCTTTGAGTGCGTGACGTTCCCGGCGTCTGGTGGACCACCGTGCTGGCACGCTAGTCCTCCCAGAGCCAAATAGCAAGAAAAACTTGGCGATTGCGTAGGGAAATGCTCAACCTTCCCTGGCAAGCACCTCACCCGCGGCGCGCGCGCCGGTCTCCAAGGCACCGTCGATCCAGCCGATCCACCGGACGGCGACGTCGGCACCGGCGAAGCTGAGCCTTCCCTCGGGGCGTCCGAGCGCGGAATGAGAGGTGCTGAGGACGCCCGGCGGCGGCACGTACCAGCCGCCCCTGGCGAAGGGATCCTCGCGCCACTCGTGGATGTCGGTCGCCACCACCCGAGCGTCGGGGGCGAACTGCCTGACCGCCGCCTCGACCGACCGCGGATCGTGTGGGTCCATCTTGCTCGACGGCGGGCACATGCCGATCGCGACCAGCCCGTCGGGCTCGGAGTCCTCCGGGAAAACCTGTACGAAATCGGTCCCCCACCCCGATGCGTACAGGTTCTCGGGGATCCCGTCGACCACCATCCAGGTCTTCTTCATCCGCCCCGGATGGTTAAGCCGGGCCGGCCCCAGCTTGTCCTCGGGCAGTGGCGGGTGAAACTCGATCTCAGACCACAGTGCGATCGGTACGGCGACCACCGCCGCGCCTGCGGTCCAGCCGCGCCCGTCGCGGGCGATCACGGTCACCTGGTCGGCGTCGTGCTCGATCCGCGCGACCGGGGTGGAGAGCTCGATCCGGGCGCCGGAGTCGCGCGCCATCGTCTCCACCACGGAGCTGATCCCACCCGCGAAGGAGTCGGTCACCGCGCCGTACCACCCGTACACACTGTTATCCATAGCCGCGATCAGTGAAAGGGCGGTCAGCATCGACCACTCAGTAGGTAACGCTCCGGACCCGAGGCCGGCCCACATGTAGAGGAATTCCCGCACCCGCGGCAGCGGCTCGAATCGGTCGAAGAACTCCTCCACCGACACGTCGAGGTCGGCCAGGTCCTGCTCGTCGCGCGGCACGTCGATCGCCACCCGGTGGGAGGCCTTGATCGTCTCGAAGAGCACCCGCTCGAGGTCATAGATCTCCTCGCCCTCCAGCGGGAAGCCGGCGATCAGCTCGCCGCCGAGGTGCCAGCGCGTGTCCGTCTCCCCGGCGTGGCTCACCTTCAGCTCGAATCCGTAGCGCTCGACCTCCTCGGCGGTGAACGGGTGGACGTCGGTCGACACCCAGGTCCCGCCCATCTCGATCAGCGCCTCGCGCCCCGCGAACGGCCGCGTCCAGACGCGCCCGCCGAGACGGTCGCGAGCCTCGACCAGGAGCACCGACCTGCCCGCGTCGCCCAGGTCCCGCGCCGCCCGCACCCCGGCGAAGCCGCCGCCGATGACGATCGCGTCGAAATCCGGGGGCATGTCAGTAGGGAAGCTCGACATCGGTGACCGCGAAGAGGAACTTGCGGTAGGTCTCTTCGACGATCCATTCGTCCCAGAGGCCAGGCTCGAACCAGCCCAGTTCGCCGCCCTTCATCCGGTACTCCGGGCTGCCGTCCCCCGGCCGCGCGGTCACCTTGCCGGACAGGAGGTAGACGATCTCTCCCCCGTGGCGGCCGCGGAAGACGCAGGGGCCCAGTTCCTCGACCATCAGCACCGACTTGCGGTCCGGCGCGGTCCACAGCACCCGGCCCTTGCGCTCCGGCTCACCGTCGACCTCCATCCCCTCGGTCTCCATCGTCGGCAGCGGCCAGGGCTCGAGCTCGACCGTGGCGAGGTCGACGCCGAGGAAGTTGAACTCCTTGCCGCCCTCGACGGCGCTCTTCAGCAGGGACTCCATGGGTGGGAACAGCGACATCTGGTCCTCCGTTCGTCAGGGCGTTGACAGGGTGGCCTGGGCGGCGGCACGGGCGCCGCTCTCGAGCGCGCCGTCGAACCAGCCGATCCAACGGACGGCGGTGTCGGAGCCGGCGAAGCTGATCCGGCCCCGCGGTTCCTGCAGGGAGCCGTGGAGGCGGGAGAGCTGCCCGGGCCGGTGGACCTGCCAACCGCCGCGAGCGAAAGGGTCGGCGACCCAGTCGTGGCTGTCGACGGCAAGGACGCGGGCGTCGGGGAAGTAGCGGCGCAACGCCGCCTCGACCGAGTCGCGGGCGGTGGCGAGGAGGTGCGGCGGCGAGCTGAAGCCGACCGCGAGGACGGCGTCGTCGACGTCGTACTGCGGCGCGTAGAAGAGCAGCGGCTCGCCGGCGCCGAAGCAGAAGACGTCGCGCGGGATGCCCTCGGCGAGGAACCAGACCTTCGCCATCCGGTTGCCGTGCGGATGGGCCGCGTACTCGGCGACGCCGGCGTCGAGGGCGGGTTCGAAGCGGAGATCGGCCCAGGTGGCGATCGGGGTGGCGAGGACGACGGCGCCGGCATCGAGGCGATCGCCGTCGGCGGTGGCGACGGCGACGCGGTCACCCTCCTCGACGATCGCGGAGACCGTCGTCCCCAGCCGCAGGTCCGGCGCGCCGTCCTCGAGCAGGGCGTCGACGAGGGCCCCGGTGCCGCCCTCGATCTTCTCGACCACGCCCGCGAACCAGGCGAACGGGCTGCAGCCGAAGGCGGCGATCAGGGAGAGCGCCGAGAGGGCCGACCAGTCGTCCGGCACGGCGCCGGCGCCGAGGGCGCCGAAGCGCTCGAAGTAGTCGTGGACCCGGGGCGAGAGGTCGCCCGCCCGGAGGTACTCGCGGACCGAGACGTCGAGGTCGGCGAGGTCCTGCCGATCGCGCGGCACCTCGGTGTCGATCCGCCGGGCGTCGGCGATCAGGCGGTAGAAGGTGCGCTCGATCTCGTAGATCCCGGCGCGGTCGAAGGGGAAGGCGTCGTAGGTCTCGTCGTCGAAGCGCCAGCGGAAGCGGGCCGCGGGCATCGGGTCGGCGGCGACCCGCAGGCCGTAGCGCTCCATCGCCGCGTCGGCGAACGGCTGGTGGGCGCGGTTGACCCAGGCGCCGCCGAGCTCGATCGGCGCGCCGACGCCCTCCATCGGCCGGCTCCAGGCGCGGCCGCCGACGCGGTCGCGCCCCTCGAGCAGGATCACCTCGCGCCCCGCCTCGCGGAGATCGCGCGCGGCGGTCAGTCCGGCCAGGCCGGAGCCGATCACGATCGCGTCGGCCGAAGAGCTCATGCGGGGCTTCCCCACCCCCGGTTTCCCATGGCGGGGCAGACTGAAGAAAAACTACTCAGATGTCAAGTCCAAGCTTCTCGGCTTCCTCGATCACCGCGGCCATGGTGCGCGGGACCCGGGCGTCGCCGAGGACGCGGACCTCCGCGATGGTCCCGGCCAGGGCCGCGGCGAGCTCGTCGCGGGGACTGCGGGCGAGGGCGAGGACCAGGGTGTCGA
>JAFDWD010001131.1 GCA_018268695.1 Actinomycetota bacterium | reverse complement strand
GCCGACGCCGATCGAATTGTTCTCTTGGTACCTGGGCTCGAACGGCAACTGGTCCTACACCGACACCAGTGAAATCCAGAAGCTGTTCCCCCAGGCTCAGAGCGAGATCGACGACACCAAGCGGGAAGCGCTGTGGCACAAGATGCAGCAGATCATCTACGAAGATGAAAACGTCATCCAGCTTGCGTATGCGAATTTCACCTGGGCATATGACAAAGGCCTGTCGGGCTTCTGGGTCGCGCCGACGGGGATCCTTGATCTAGGCGAAACCTCGCTCACGGACTAGACGCATGCAATACGCGCGGTTCTTCGCCAGACGCCTGTTGGCGGCAATCCCGGTGATCATCGGAGTCACGATTGTCGTGTTCTTCCTGATCCACCTCGTCCCAGGCGATCCGGCGAAGACCGCGCTCGGCGTCCATGCGACGCCTGGCGCGGTCGAAGCGCTCCGTCACAAATGGGGCCTCGACCAATCGTTGCCTCAGCAGTACCTGTTGTTCATGAAGCACCTACTGACCGGAAACCTCGGCTCGTCATTGCGATACGAACAGTCCGCCGGCGCTCTGGTCATGGAACGAATGCCGGTGACGCTCTGGCTTCTTGGTTACGCCGCCGTGCTGACCTGCCTGCTGTCCTTGCCGGCGGCGCTGATCGCCGCCTCGAAGCCTGGCGCGATTCGCGATCGTCTGGTTCAACTACTCTCGGTGGTCTCTTTGGGCATCCCCGGTTTCTGGCTGGGTCTGGTCCTGATCGAGTACGTGACGATCGAAGCCGGCGTATTTCCTTCTGGCGGCTATGGCTCTGGGTTCGCCGGGCATCTGGAATCGCTGTTCCTCCCCAGCCTCACCATCGCGGCGGGAATCGTGCCGTTGGTGGTCAGGAGCCTCCGGGCCGAGATCCTCAGGGTCTCCGAGGCCGACTTCGTCACCACCGCGCGTGCAAAGGGGCTGACCGAGCGTCAGATCCGGTTCCGGCATGTCCTTCGTAACGCGCTCGCGCCGTCGGTGACGGTCCTCGCGGTGAACATCAGTTTCCTGGTCGGTGGCACGCTCGTGATCGAACAGGTATTCAGCCTCGGCGGCGTCGGGGCCCTCATGTTGCAGGCGATCAACAATCGGGACTTCCCGGTGGTTCAGGCGGTGACCTTGATTCTTGCGTTGGTAGTCGTTCTCGTAAACGTGATGGGTGATCTGGCGCAGGCCTTGATCGACCCCAGGGTGGAGGCACGATGAGCGCCGCCGGAGGTTCCTCCGAGTACACCGGCCCGGTTTCTACGCGTGACCTGGACGTCGAGTCGCGCACGCCCCTTCGCCCCACGATCATCGGTCGCGCGGTCAGCCGCAGGATGGGCGGCAATGCCTCGCTGACCGTCGGACTGATCATGCTTGGCATCCTCTTCCTGGTCGGGATCCTGGCGGGCGTGATCGCCCCCTACGACCCGGTCAAGCAGAACTTCGACGCGACCCTGGCGCCACCCGGCACCGCGGGACATCTACTCGGAACCGATCAGTTCGGGCGCGACACTTTGTCGCGGCTCATCTACGGGGTGCGAAACGACATCTTCATCGCTCTCGCCGCCCTCCTCGGTCCCTTCATCATCGGCAGCGTGGTGGGCATCGTCTCTGGCTATCGCGGCGGCTGGGCCGACTCGCTGGTGGTCGGCATCATCGACGTGATCATCGCCTTCCCGATCCTCGTGCTGTTGATCGCCCTGGTCTTCGTACTCGGACCGGGCGTCACCACGATCATCATCGCCGTGACCGCCGTCGACTGGGTGGTCTACGCGCGACTCGCCCGAACGTCGGCCCGCCGCGAAGCGGCGATGGAGTACGTCATGGCGGCGCGGGTCGGCGGCATCCCGGCCTGGCGGATCGTCCTGCGCCAGATCCTGCCGAACATCATCAGTCAGTCGATCGTCTACGCGATGTCGGACGCGGTCGTGATCATCATCTTCATCACCACGCTCGGCTACCTTGGCCTGGGGGTCCCACCCCCGGCCCCGGACTGGGGGACGATGATCGCCGAAGCCCAGTCCTACTTCAACAACCAGTGGTGGTTGGCGGTATTCCCCGGGGTCGCGATCATGATCACCGGTCTCAGCCTTTCGCTCATCGCCGAGGGCCTCGCCCAGAAGCTGGATCTGCGCTGATGGAGGGCACCGTCACCAAGCGGGCGAACGATGGCTCCGTGCTGCTGAGCGTCCGTGATCTTCGGGTCGCGGTCGCCGGCGGGCTCGAGCCGGTGTCCGGGGCGACTCTGCGCGCCGAGCGTGGAGAAGTCGTCGGCATCGTCGGCGAGTCCGGCTCCGGCAAGTCCCTGACCCTGAAGGCGATCGCCGGCCTCCTCCCGACCGGGGCCTCGATCTCGGCGGGCAGCGTCGAGATCGAGGACATCGACGTGGCGAGCGCCGGCGAGCGTGAGATCCACCATCTGCGCGGGGGTGTCGTCGGCATGGTCTTCCAAGAGCCGATGACCGCGCTCAATCCGACGATGCGGATCGGGCGCCAGATCGCGGAGGCCGCTCGTATCCACGGTGACCTGACGCGGAAGGACGCCAAGGCGCGGGCGATCGAATTGCTCGGTCAGATGGGCTTCACCGAACCCGAGCGTCGTTACCGGCTGTTCCCACACGAGTTGTCCGGCGGTATGCGCCAGCGGGTCGTGATCGCGATCGCGTTGGCGGGCGAACCGTCGCTCCTTCTCTGCGATGAGCCGACCACCGCCCTCGACGCCACCGTCACGATGAAAGTGCTCGACCTGATCGTCGGGCTGGCGTCGGAACTGAACATCGGCATCGTGCTGGTGACCCATGACCTCGGCGTCGTCGCTCGCGTCTGCGATCGGATCGCCGTCATGTACGCGGGGCGGATGGTGGAGGAAGGTGGGTCGGAGGAGGTCCTCCGTCGCCCCCGACACCCGTACACGCTCGCGCTGCTCGAGGCTGTCCCCACCCGCGACACCACGATCGACGCACTGCGGGCGATCCCCGGTACGCCCCCCGGCGCCGGCGAGGTGCCGACGGGCTGCCCGTTCGCCGCGCGCTGCGCCTACGCGGAGCCCGAGTGCGGGCAGGAAGCCAAGCTGATCGACATCGGCGGCGGGCGCCTGAGCGCCTGTCGCCGGCACGAGATCCTGGAGGAGATGGTGGAGGCCGCAGATGCCTGACGTATTGCTCGAGGCCAGCGACCTGCGAGTGCAGTTCGGTGGCGGGCGCGACATATTTCTCCGCAGGTCCGAGGCATTCGAGGCGCTCCGCGGCGTCAGCTTCACCATCCACCGAGGCGAAGCCTTCGCGCTCGTGGGGGAGTCGGGGGCCGGGAAGTCGACCGCCGCCAAGTGCGTGGTCGGTCTGCAGGAGCCGACGAGCGGGGACATCACCTTCGACGGGGCACCGCTGAACCCGCGCAAGGACGGGTCCCAGCGGCGCGCGATCCAGATGGTCTTCCAGGACCCCTACAGCTCGCTCAACCCGCGGATGAAGGTGGGGGCGGCGATCACCGAACTACTGCGCGTCAATGGCCTCGCCGACAGCAAGCAGGCGGCCAGGGAGCGGGCCGCCGAGCTCCTCTCGATGGTCGGGCTGCCCGAGCACAATCTCGATCGGCGCCCCAACGCCTTCTCCGGCGGGCAGCGTCAGCGGGTCGGCATCGCCCGCGCGCTCGCGGCCGAGCCGACCCTTCTCGTCGCCGACGAGCCGGTTTCAGCGCTCGACGTCTCGATCCAGGCGTCGATCTTGATCCTGCTGAAACGCCTGCAGAAGGAGCTCGGGTTGACGATGCTCTTCATCTCCCACGACCTGGCGGTGGTCAAGCAGCTCTGCGACCGCGTGGCGGTGATGAGCGAAGGGGCGATCGTCGAGGAGGGGACCGTGGACAAGGTGTTCGCCGATCCCCAGCACGAATTCACCAGGCGTCTTCTCGACGCGACGACCGATCTACCGCCGCTGGAAACCAGGTCAGCACGAATCGACTCGCCGGCCGAGGCGCCCGCGGCGGAGTAATCGACGATCGGGCCGGGAGGATGGCCCAGAGGTATTCCACGACGAACGCACGGGTGGATCGACGTCGGCGGCACGCCAGGGTCGCGCCCTGGCATGCCGCGGTACTTTCAGGTGGGCCCGTCAGCCCAGCTCGGACAAGGAGGCGAGCAACTCGCCGCGGCGCTTCTCGTAGCGCCCGATGCTGTCCTGCTTGATGTCCTCGTAGCCACGCACCATCTCGGGGAGCGACGCGATCTCGACCGATCTCGCGTGGTTGCCGGGTGAGAGCCCGGCGGCCAGGTCTTCCAGCAGCGCCCGGTACTCGCGGGCGATCCGCCTCTCTTCCTGACGCGCGCGGCTGTATCCGAACGGATCCAGTTTGGTGCCGCGGAGCCGTCGCATGCCACGCAGGCCACGGAAGAGCGGGTCGCCCCACCATCCGTTGACGGTGATCTTGCGGCGCATGCCGAGTGCCCGCAGGACCGGCGGGTGCAGCCGCCAGGCGATCCGGGCGCCCGTCCCGAACTGTTCCTCGATCTGCGCGCGGAGCTGTGGATCGAGCGACAGACGGGCGACCTCGTACTCGTCCTTGTAGGCCATCACCTTGTAGAGGTTTTGCGCCGCCGCGAGGGCAAGTTCCTCGCTCTCCGGAACGGCCTCGGCCTCGGCGGCCCGCACCCGCTCGATCACCTCGGCATAGGCGCGGGCGTACTCGGCGCTCTGGTAGGCGATCAGTTCGTCCGTTCGATCCCTGACCACCCGGGCCAGATCACCCTCCGATTCGTGGGCCGCATCGTCGTCGAATTCGCCGAGGGCCGCGCGGCGACCGAGCTCGAAGGCCGCGAGGTTCTTCTGCACGGCGACCCCGTTCAGCTTGATCGCCTCCTCCACGGCGGTGAGGGGAATCGGCAGGGCACCGGCCTGGTAGGCGGCGCCGAGCATCACCACGTTCGCGAACTGATCTCCGCCGAGCTCCCTGCCCGCCAGCCCACGGGCGTCGAAGAAGGTGCCGAGGCCCGGGCGGCCGGCGGCGCGGATCGGCCCGGTCAGGTCGTCGACCGCGGGGAATTGCGCGTCGGGGTCGGAGACCATCTTGCCGGTCGGGACCCGGTCGGTGGAGACAACCGCGACCGTCCGCGCCGGGTCCGCCGCCAGGAGGTTGCGCTCCTCGGCGGCCACCAGGACGTCACAGCCGAGGTAGAGGTCGCATTCACCGTTGCCGATCTTGTTTGCGCCCTGTACTGGCGAGCGCGAGATCTTGATGTCGGAGACCACCGGCCCGGCCTTCTGCGAGAGGCCGGTCTGATCGAGGCTGCGGACGTGGAGCCCGGCGATGTTGGCGGCGTAGGCAACCACCTGCGCGACGGTGACGACGCCGGTCCCGCCGATCCCGGTCATGCGGATGTTGATCTCGTCCTCGCCCACCACGGCGATCGGCTCCGGAAGCGCGGGCCGCGCGGTTTCGTCGGAGCGGGGCGGCGACGGTTTCTTGCCGTTCTTGGCCGGAAGCACGGTCAGGAACGAGGGGCAGTCGCCGTCGAGGCAGGAGTAGTCCAGATTGCAGGAGGATTGGTTGATGCGGGTCTTGCGCCCGTACTCGGTATCGATCGGCTCGACCGAGAGGCAGTTGGACTTTTGCCCGCAGTCGCCGCAGCCCTCGCAGACGCGCTCGTTGATGAAGATCCGCGGCTCCGGCTTGGCCGACGGGGTGCGCTTGCGGCGACGTCGTTTCTCGATCGCGCATTCCTGGTCGTGGACGAGGACGGTGACCCCGGCGATTCCGCGTAGATGCTCCTGCGCCTCCTCGAGGCGCTCCCGATGCCAGACCTCGGCCCCCTTCGCGAGCTTCACCCCGCGGTAGCGCCCGGGGTCCTCGGTGGTGATGATCGTCTTGGCGACTCCTTCGGCATCGAGCAGGTGGGTGATCTCGGGCACGGTACGAACGCCGACCGCCTGCTGGCCCCCGGTCATCGCGACCGCGGAGTTGTAGAGCAGCTTGTAGGTGATGTTGACGCCTGCGGCCACCGTCGCCCGGAGCGCCAAGCTGCCGGAGTGGTGGAAGGTCCCGTCGCCGATGTTCTGCAGCAGGTGATCGCCGTCGACGAAGGGCGACATCCCGATCCACTGGCTTCCCTCGCCACCCATCTGGGTCAGCCCGACGACGTCGCCGACGCGCTCCGGATTCATCAGCAGGACCATGCCGTGGCAACCGATCCCGCCGCCGACGGCGGATCCTGCCGGTGCCTGGGTCGAGGTATTGTGGGGGCAGCCGGAACAGAAGTAGGGCGTGCGAGCAGTCTGCTGTCCTGGGACCAATGGCAATGACACGGCGGGCGCCGTCGGGGTCAGCCTCCGGGGAAGATCCTCGAGGCCGTCCAGCCTCCGCAGGTCACCCGCGAGGGCTGCGGCGATGAGGTCGGGCCCGAGCTCTCCCGTGGCCGGGATCAGTGACCCGCCGGCATCGTCCTTCTTGCCGACGACCGGCGGTGCTCCGGCCTTTCCGTAGAGGACCTCCTTGATCGCGGTCTCCACGAACGGCCGCTTCTCCTCGACCACGACGATGCGATCGAGGCCGTCGGCGAACTCGGTGACGATCGAGGGCTCGAGCGGGAAGATCATCCCCAGTCGCAGCAGGCGGATGCCTTGCCGCGCGCGCTCAGCGGCGTCGAGGCCGAGGCGGTCGAGGGCTTGCAGCAGATCCAGGTACGACTTTCCCGCCGCGACGATCCCGATCCGGTCGTCGGAGCTCCTCGAGTCGAGCCGGTTGAGCCCGTTGAGCCGCGCGTAGCTGTGGGCGATCTCCAGTCGCGGCCCGAAAGCGCTGCTCTCCTGTTCGAGCGGGACCGGACCGATCAACCGGGAATTGACCACGTGTCGAAACACCGATTTGTGCTCCGCCGGATCGGGGAATATCGGCGCGAATGGATTTTCGCCGAGGGCGACGTCACAGCCGCCGTCGGCGACGTTGGTGACGATCTTCATCGCCGACCACAGGCCGCTCGCGCGCGACAACGCGACGGCATGCAGGCCCAGCTCGATCAGATCTTGCGCGTCGGCGGGATAGAAGGTGGGCATCGTGAGGTCCGCGAGGGCGCCCTCCGAAGCGGTGGGCAGGGTCGAGGACTTCGACAGTGGGTCGTCGCCGACCAGGGCCAAGGCTCCACCTCTGGGGTGGGCACCGGCCAGGTTCGCGTGGCGGAGTGCGTCGGTTGCGCGGTCGAGGCCCGGAGCCTTGCCGTACCAGTATCCGACGACGCCCTCGTAGCTGGCATCCGGGCGTTCGGGCGCGAGCTGGGAGCCGAGGATCG
The DNA here is from genome assembly GCA_018268695.1 of Actinomycetota bacterium. The sequence goes on along the minus strand of JAFDWD010001131.1, from coordinate 5,872 downwards.
CGGTCGCTCCGAGCTCCTCGTTCACCGCGGGGCGGTGCACGAGGTCGTGCTCGGCGAGCAGCTCCGGGTGCCTCCCCAGCTCAAGGTCGAGACCACCGAGAGGAGAGCCCTCGTATCCGGAGACGAAGGCCGCGGTGCGCAGGCCGCGGCCGTGGTCGAGCCGCTGCTGGTCGAGCATCAGTCGCACGATCGCCTGGACCCCGGTCATGAACACGGAGCCCCCGAACTTCATGTAGCGGTCGTCAAGCGATCGCGTATCGAGTTTCTCCAGCGTAGACGTCACCTTGATCTCCTTCTCGTCCCGCATATCGGGGCTTTGTTGCTTTGTTTGATCAGTTGGGACCTGGGGTCGGGCGCGGTCTGGTGAGGCGCTCGAGCACGATCAGCACTGATTCGTAGGACTGGCCGGTGGCGCGCTCGAGCCCGATCTCGCAGGTGCGATTGGCCGAGATGTACGCCTCGAACTCCTTTCCCTCCGAGCGCGCCGCCGATAGCTCCGCCGCCTCCTCCGCGGTCGCCGCCGAGGTCAGCTCAGGTCGGGTGAAGCCGCGGTCGCCGGCGAAGCCACAGCAGAAGGCCGACGGAGGAACGAAGACCTCGTCGGCGAGGGCTTCGGCGAGCGTCGACAGACGGTGGGAGTGGCCCAGGCGCCGGGTCGCGCAGGTGGGGTGTACGGCCACTCTGCCGAGCTTGCCGGTAACGGTCAGGGAGGGAAGAAGTTGGTCGTGGGCCCAGGCGACGGAGTCGTGGACCTCGAGGTCGGCAAGGCGCGCCGTGGCCGCGGCATCGAGGGCAGCCTCACCGGGATCGGTGATCGCCCCGGTGCAGGACGCGGCATCGATGATCACCGGCAGGGTGCCGCGTGCGCTCCACCGCCACAACAGCTCGACCATCTCGGCCGCCTTCTCGCGATGGGCCGCGTCGAGGCCTTTCGAGCCCCAGGGAAGACCGCAGCAACTGCCGGCGATGTCCTCGGGAATCCAGACCGGGAGCCCGGCGCGTGCCGAGACCGCGACCAGCGCCTCGGCCGGGCCGCCGCCGAAGATCCGGTTGGTGCAGGAGGGCACGTACACCGCCGCCGCGCCGGCCCGATTCGTTGCCGGCAGCTTGCCGGTCGAGGGTCGGGGCAGCGCCGCGCCGCGCTTCGTTCCCCGCGCCAGCGGGCGGCTCGCCTTCAGCCCTGCCCGCGAGAGCTTCTCGACCGAGCCCCAGTGGCGCGAGGCGATGGTCGCCGCGTTCTCGGCGAGGGCCGAGTGCTTACGGGACCGCAGTTCTTTCACCAGCTTGCCGGTGTCGATCCCGAGCGGGCAGACGATCTGGCAGGAGCCGTCGGCGGCGCAGGTATCCAGCCCGTCGTAGTCGAACTCGCGTTCGAGCGCACGGCGCAAGGGCGAGTCCTCGGGCTGTCGCATGATCTCCCGCCGCAGCACGATCCGCTGGCGCGGCGTGACCGTCAGATTTCGGCTGGGGCAGACCGGCTCGCAGAAGCCGCACTCGACGCAGGCGGTCGCCGACTCCTCGATCGGTGGCGTCGATTTGAGGTTGCGCAGGTGGGCGCCGGGGTCGCGGCTGAGGATCACGCCGGGCCCGAGGACGCCGTCGGGGTCGGCCAGCTCCTTGATCCGCCACATCAGCTGGGTCGCCTTCGGGCCCCACTCGCGCTCGACGAACGGGGCCATGTTGATCCCGGTGCCGTGCTCCGCCTTCAGCGAGCCGTCGTATTTATCGACAATCAGGTCGACGAGGCCCTCCATGAAGGACTCGTAGCGGTCGACGTCCTCAGGCTTGGCGAAATCCGGCGTCAGGAGGAAGTGGAGGTTCCCGGCCGAGGCATGGCCGGCGAACCCGGCCTGGAAGCCGTGCTTGGCCTGCAGCATCTGGAGATCGCGACCGGCGGCGGCAATCTGGTCCGGCCGCAGACAGATGTCCTCCGCGATCAGGGCGGAGCCCGCCGGACGCTCGCGCCCGATCAGCCCGTGCAGACCCTCGCGCACGCGCCAGTGCATCTCGACCGTCTCCGGATCCCTGGTGAATTCGATCGACCGGATCGTCTCCTCGGCGCCGAGCAGCTTCATCGCCCGGCCGACCTGGAGATCGAGATCCGCCTCGTCGGTGGCGCCGAACTCGACCAGGAGGGCGGCCGAATCGGGCGGCAGGTCCTTCCACTCCGGCGGTGCTCCCTGGATGTTCGCGGAGGCATTGACGAGCGCCGGGGCGATCATCAGCTCGACCGCGGTCGCCCCCGTCCCGACCAGGTCGCTGACCGGCCCGATCGCCGCGTCCACGGACGGGAAGTGGACCCAGGCCGTGGTGGTCAGCGGCGGTTGGGGCACGGTGTCGAAGACGACCTCGGAGATGTGGGCGAGCGTCCCCTCCGAGCCGACCAGCAGGCGGCGGAAGATCTCCAGCGGCTCCTCGGCATCGAGGAAGGCGCAGAGCCGATAGCCGGTCGTGTTCTTGATCTCGAACTTGCGCCGGATGCGGGCCGCGAGCTCGGCATCTTCGCGGATCTCGTCACGGATCGCCGCCAGTCCCGCGGTCAGCTCCGGCTCGGCCGCCTCGAAGGTGGCCGCGGCGCCGGGAGCGGCGGTGTCGATCCGGGTCCCGGAGGGCAGGACGAAGCTGAGCGAGCGCAGGGTCGAGTAGGAGTCCGCGGTCACCCCGCAGCGCATGCCGCCCGAGTTGTTGGCGACGACCCCGCCGACGGTGGCGATGTCGGTGCTCGCCGGATCGGGGCCGAGGCGGCGGCGGTAGGGGGCGAGGACCTTGTTGGCGTGGCCGAGGATCGTGCCGGCACCGACCCGCAGCGCGGCGCCGTCCTCTTCCACGGTGAGGCCGCGGAAATGGCGGCGGACGTCGACCAGGATCCCCTCGGTCTGGCCCTGCCCGTTGAGGCTGGTGCCGCCGCCGCGGAAGACCACCGGGATGCCGCGCTCGCGGCCGAAGGCGAGGACGCGGGCGACGTCGTCGGCGTCACGGGCCACGACCACCGCGCTGGGCAGCATCCGGTAAGGGCTGGCGTCGGAGGCGTAGCGGACGATGTCGGAGGGGCGCGACAGGACGCGGTCGGCACCGAGCAGTGCCTCGAGGTCACCGCGCAGGGGTTGCGCGACGCCATGCGCGAGCGAATCGGGTGCCTGGTCGCGGGCAGGCCTCACTGTGCTCTCGCTGCTATGTCCCATCCTCCGGCACATATATCCTCCGAATATGAATTATATTCACTTTCGAGAGGGTGCCCGAAATTCTTGTCGCAGGCGCCGAAAGTCCTGACCGTCGCGGAGGAAGAACGAGCATGAAACGACTTGACCCAGGCGCGATCTGATGGCGGACCACGTTTTCCATCACGCATCGCTGGCGGTGTCCGACCTCGAGGCGTCGACGCGCTTCTATTCGCTTCTCGGCTTCACGCCGGGCGAGGCGGGGTCCTTCATCTGTGATGGCGACTGGATGTCGACCATGACGGGTTACCCGAACGTCGAGTTGAGGATCGCCTGGCTCGAGATGACCGGGATGACCCTTGAGCTGATCGAATATGCGCGGCCGGATGACGGAAATCCGAAGCCCCCCGTTCCAAAAGACGTGGGCAGCGCTCACATCGGGCTCGTGGTCGACGACCTCGACGCGGAGTACGCCCGCCTCTCGGCCGCGGGTGTCGCCTTCCGCTCGGAGCCGGTGAGCCCGCCGGCAAGCTTCGGAATGGACGGCAAGGCCGTCTACGCGATCGACCCGGACGGAAACAACGTCGAGTTGATCATGTTCCTGTCCGAGGCGTGATGAAAGGGGCCGAATGACCCCGATGCCCGACCACGCGACGTTCCGACTGAAGACCGGCCTTGCCGAGATGCTGAAAGGCGGGGTGATCATGGACGTGGTCACCCCCGAGGAGGCGAAGATCGCCGAGGAGGCGGGTGCCGTCGCCGTGATGGCCCTCGAGCGCGTCCCCGCCGACATCCGCCGCGACGGCGGCGTCGCCCGGATGTCGGACCCGGCGATGATCAAGGGCATCCAGGAGGCGGTCACGATCCCGGTGATGGCGAAGGCCCGGATCGGCCACTTCGCCGAGGCCCAGGTCCTCCAGGCCCTGGAGGTCGACTACATCGACGAGTCGGAGGTCCTGACCCCTGCCGACGAGGTCAACCACATCGACAAGCTCGCCTTCGAGGTCCCCTTCGTCTGCGGCGCCACCAACCTCGGCGAGGCGCTCCGCCGCCTCGGCGAGGGCGCCGCGATGATCCGCTCCAAGGGCGAGGCCGGGACCGGCAACGTGGTCGAGGCGGTCCGCCACATGCGCGAGATCACCACCGGCATCCGTCAGTTGTCGCTGCTTCGCCCCGAGGAGCTGGCCGCCGCGGCCAAAGAACTGCCGGCGCCCCTGGAGGTCGTCCGGGAGGTCGCCGCCGCCGGTCGCCTGCCCGTCCCCCTCTTCTGCGCGGGCGGGATCGCGACGCCCGCCGACGCGGCGCTGATGATGCAGCTCGGCGCCGAGGGCAACTTCGTCGGCTCGGGGATCTTCAAGTCCTCCGACCCCGCCCGCCGGGCGCGGGCGATCGTCGAGGCGACCACCCACCACGACGACCCCGAGCGGGTCGCCGCCGCCTCGATCGGGCTCGGCGAGGCGATGAGCGGCCTGGAGATCGGGCCGCTCGAGGCCGAGGGCGCGCTGCTCCAGCACCGCGGGAGCTGACCTGAAGGTAGGAATCCTAGCCCTCCAGGGCGACTTCGAGGCGCACGCGCAGACGCTGCGCAAACTCGGCGCGGAACCGGTCGAGGTGCGCACGCCGGAGCAGTTGGAGGGCCTCGACGGGCTCGTCATCCCCGGTGGGGAGTCGACGACGATGACCCGGCTGATCGATTCGGCCGGGATCGAGTCTGCGCTGCGTGCCCACCATGAGGCAGGTCGGCCGATCCTCGGTACCTGCGCCGGGCTGATCGTCTGCGACGACGAGCACCTGGGCTTCATCGACGTGACGGCGCGGCGCAACGCCTTCGGCCGGCAGCTGCATAGCTTCGAGGCCGACCTCGAGGTGACCGGCGCGGGGGAGGAGCCGCTGCGCGCGGTCTTCATCCGGGCGCCGTGGGTCGAGCGGACCGGGGAGGATGTCGAGATCCTCGCGACGTGGGAGGGTCATCCGGTGGCGATCCGCGGCGGCAGCGTCCTGGCCTCGGCCTTCCATCCCGAGCTGACCGACGATCCGCGATTCCACGCGATATTCATGGCGATGATCACCAAGGCGAACGAAAGGCAGGCGGCAAGAGGATGAGCGGCGATCCGAAGGTCCAGAACCTGGCAAAGATCCTGGTCGGCTACTCGACCAAGGTGAAGGAGGGAGAGGTCGTCTCGATCGACGGCGAGAACGCCGCCGCGCCGCTGCTCCTCGCCGTGTACGAGGAGGTGCTGAAGGCCGGGGGCAACCCGGTCCTGAACGTCGCCCTCGACGGCCAGATCGCCGCCTACTTCAAACATGCCTCCGACAAGCAACTGGAATGGATCTCGCCGTTCGCCGAGTGGATGGTCGACAACGCCGACGTGCGGATCGCGATCGGGGCCACCACCAACACCCGTGAGCTCTCCGGGGTGCCGCCCGAGCGCCAGTCCCTGCGCCAGTCGGTGACCGGCGACCTGATGCAGCGGGCGATGAAGCGGAGCGCCGACGGCGACTTCCGCTGGGTCTACACGATCTTCCCGACCTCGGCCTATGCCTCCGAGGCGGAGATGAGCCTCGCCGACTACGAAGACTTCTACTACGGCGCCTGTCTCGCCGACGGGGGCGACCCGCTGACCACCTGGAAGAAGGCCTCCGAGGAGACCGAACGCCTGGCCGAGTGGATCGAGGGCCACGAGGAGGTGCGGATCACCGCGCCCGGTACCGAC
>JAFDWD010001130.1 GCA_018268695.1 Actinomycetota bacterium | reverse complement strand
TGGAAGCCGCCGACCTTGGTCTTGGTCAAGGTCACCACCTTGCCGGTCGCGACGGAGACCTTGTCGAGCTTCTGCGAGTCGTTGAAGCCGGGGCCGTTGGAGATCGACTCCTCGAGGGCGAAGGCGATCCAACTGCCGTCCGGCGAGTAGCTCGGCGAGAGCGCGGTGACGTCGGCGAAGCGGCCGCTGCGCAGGTGGGTCAGCTGCCGCGGCCCGCCTCCGGCCGCGCCGATCAGATAGATCTGGCCGCGGAAGGAGTAGGCGACCCGGTTGCTCGCCGGGGAGACGGTCGGATCCCAGCCTCGCGCCAGCTTGGTCAGGTGGCTGCCGTCGGGTCGCATCGTGTAGATCTGGCCCTCGCGGTCGAAGACGACGAAGCGCCCGTTCGCGGCGGCGGCCGGACTGTTGTCGGAGGTTTCGTGGCGCTTCGGGGTCAGCTGCTTCAAGCCCGTGCCGTCGGTCCCGATCGAGTAGATCTGGCTGTATCCCTTGCCGCCGGAGTCGCGGGCGAAGTAGACGCGCTTGCCGTCGGCGCTGAAGGTGGGTTCGTTCTCGGAGGCCTTCGGCGTTTCGGTCAGCTTGCGGGCACCGGAGCCGTCGGCCCTCATCAGCATCAGGTCCTCCTGCACACCGTCGCAGACGCTGAACACGATCAGCTTGCCGTTCGGCGAGTAGGAGGGGTCGTCGCCCTTCCCGAGGCGGACCCGGTGGCTGCCGTCGGAGTGGACGGTGAAGATCGAGTCCGCTTCGCTGCCGCAGGTTTCCTCCGACTCCCCGCCGCCGCTCTGCGTCGAGTTGTCGTAGGCGATCACCCCGGGCCTGCCGGGGAAGGCGGCGTGGGCGGAGCCGAAGAGGAGGACGAGGCCGGCGGTGAGGACGAGTGCGGCCGCGAGCGTGACGAACGTCAGGTGACGAAAAGGAATCCTCATCTGCTCACGCTACACCCGCGAGAGTTGGCGGCAAGGGCGGATGTGGACCTTCGTACGAGATCGAACGAGGCGTCCCGTCTTCAACCTCCCCCCTCGGCGACGATCACCGTCGCCGCGCCCTGTCCGTGGCTGATGTTCATCGTCTCGCGGGCGGTGCAGGCGCCGATCTTGTACGTGCCCGGGAGCAGCCCTTCGACGACCGCCGAGACGGCCTGGGCGAAGTAGCTCGAGGCGGGTGCCTGGAATTCGACGTTGAGGGCCCGGAAGGCGAATATTCCGGCGCCTCCCGCCGCTTCCGCGCAGATCGCGAACGCCGCTTCGATCTTTTTGCCGTCGAAGGAGGCGAAGTCCAGTGAGGCGGTGACCTGGACGGCGGTCCGGGCATCGAAGGTCGCGGTCGCGGTCTGGCCGACGAACGCGAAGGTCGATTCGTGGTTCACTCTGGAGCTCTGCAGGGCGAGGCTTTCGATCGAGACGATCGCGCCGGGCCCTTCGGCGCCCCCCGGCCCTTCCGTGCCCGCCGCGCCCATCGGTCCCGCCGCGCCGTCCTCGCCTGCCTCCCCCACCGGCCCGACCTGACCGACTGCTCCCCGCGGGCCCCGGCGGCCCCGCTTCGTTTTCTCCTTCGGCGCCTTGCCTGCCGCGACAGACGCCTGGTGCCCGCGGTCGGCGGCACGGCCGATCCCGGTCGCCGCCGACACCAACGCGACGACGGCGACCGCAGCGATGATGGCGAAGCCCCGCGCGCTCATCGGACCTCGGCGACGATCACCGTCGCGTAGCCGATGCCGTGCACGGTGTTGGAGGTCTCTCCGAAGCTGCAGGCGCCGATGACGTATTCGCCAGGAGTCAGTCCCGAGATCGCCCCGGAGACGGTCTGTACGACCGATTCCCCTTTTTCGATCACGAATTCCGGCTGGATCAGATCGACGATTTCCGATTGCCCACCGACCGGCTGGTAACACACGCCGAAGTGGCTGCGGATCGATTTCCCGTCGCTCGATCCGAAGCCCAGGCTGGCGGTGACATGGGCCGCCGTCTTGGCGTCGAAAGGCACCGTCTCGGTCTGTCCGACGAAGGCGAGCCCGCTGTTGAAGAGAGTCGAGTTGAGACTCAGGTTCGAGATCGAGACGATGCCGCTCGGCCCTTGCCTCCCTTCGCGCCCTTCCTTGCCGGCCGCACCTTCCGGTCCCCGCGCGCCGTTCTTCCCCGTCGGCCCGGCCGGACCGACGGGCCCAGCCGGACCCGCCGGCCCCCGCGCCCCGCGCCTCGGCTTCTTCCCCGCCGGCGCCTTCACCCCCTGATCGCGACCCGCGGCAAAGCCCGAACCAGCGAACGAGAACACCGACACCAAGCCGACCACAACCGCCACCAACAGGGCACTTCTCTTCATCGAGATCCTCCGAACGAGACGACAATTTCCAGGCTGAGCGGCGGCAGATTAACCACGCCCCCTCGCCGTCTCTTCGCCTTTTCAGGCCATCTCGCGATGACCGATTCCGGCCATCTCTCGCCGAGGACTTCAGGTTCAGTCCTCGGGCAGGTTCGCGAAGTCGCGTTTGGCCTTCCTGTACCAACCCATCCCGGCGATCGGATGCTTCCAACGACCCTTCATCTCTGCCAGGGCCGACTCGTGGGCGCCGTCGCCTTCCGCAACGACCTCCTTGAGGTGACGATCCTGCGCCTTGATCACCTCGTTCGCATCTTTTCCGTGGTGGGCGAGGTCGCAGGGACCGCCCAACTGCCTGCACGTCATCGTCTTCATCGACTCTTACTCCTCTCGTGGATCGTGGTCCCGCGACGCTAAGACCCTCGGCCGGCGGTCGCTTCTCGATTCCTGATCGATCGCCAGCTGAAGGACGAAGACGCCTGAGAGAAGATCCCGAGCCGTCGCGCGCTTCGGCGGCCGCTTCGCGGCAGCGCGAAGCGGGAGCGACGGGACTCGAACCCGCGACCTCCGGCGTTACAGGAGAGGTCCGCACGACGACGAGACGGGTCAGATTCCGCTATTTGATGCGGAATGAGACCAGTTGATGCAGCTTGGCTACCGCCTCCGAATAGTCGCTGTTTACGGTCGATTTATCGGGGTTTGGACACCAGTGCCCAATGAAAGCTCCGACCCCAGTCCGAGCTAGGCGACCAAGTGGGGCTTGCAGCGGAACCGGCAGCGTAGAACTCGGTCATCCACTCGCGCGGCACGAATGTCTCCCGGTCGCGCCTGCGCCGAAAGTGGTCGGCCAGCCACAAGAGACCGAGCACGACGATCAGGGCTGCACCGGTCGCAGCGGGAGGTCGCGCCACCACATCTGATCCATCGGGGAAGACGATTGCCATCGACTTACGCTCGTCACTCGCACGAGATTGTGTAGACGCGAATCGCCTCCCAAGCGCCCTCCACGATTCCGATCTCGATGATCCGCTCATATACGGCATTAATGGGCAGGCTCACATGCGGCTCGGACGAATCCGCAATTCATTCTCTGCGCCGCGACTGTCATCGAACGGCGCTGACGCGAACGCCACTGATGCCCAAACGGGTCTCGCCCACTGATGCCTCATGAGCCAGGGGCATCACCCGACCCCGGCACCGCGTCCCCCGAAAACTCTTTCCACCACCCATCGGCCAGGCCCGGAACATCGGGGTCCTCCGCAAGCCGAATTCCCGTGACTTGAACCAGTGCGCTCGCTGCCCGCCAAGCACGTAGACCTTCCTTGTTCGACGGCCGGTAGCCGTGGTGGACAACTCGATTCCGCAGCAGATAGCCAGATTGCCACCATCTCCCGATCGGCTGTTCAGCCGACTCCACGTCTTTATCGAGACCCAGAAGAGGGGCATAATGATCGACCAGTCTGGACCTGAAGGGCGCGTTGTCAAGAATCGCGGTGACCTTGTTGGCGGAGTACCGCCGCTCGTCCTTTTTCGGGCCCACCTCCGAGATAACGAGGTTGACGAGGAGCTCGATCGACGTGCTTGCGTCCACAATCCCCTGCACGGTCTGTCCCCGTTGAAGAGCCGCATGCGCCCCAACCAAGTAGCCCATCAATGGGAGAAACGGGCGCCTCAAGTTCGGGTCCGGGAGTAGACGAAGCATCTGATCGACGCTTGCCTCAGGGAGGTCACGCCCGGTGCTGGGAACCCGCGGACTTACCGCGAGCACAAATGCCTCCCGTTCGACTGGCAAGCCCAGGAGTGCATTCCCGGCGTTCACTTGCCACCCCGGAACAAGGGGATCAAGCGCCAGGGGATCTACCGGCAATGCGCTATGCCCGCCATCGACGACAGCAATCGCAGTCAACACATCATTGAGATGTTCGAAGCACGTCTCAAACTGCTCCTCTATCCAATCCTCTGACAACGGCAAGTTTGGCGGGGACGCTAATCGGCACATCCGCACAACCGTTCTCGCCATGACTTCCCGCCGGGGCCGCCGAAGCTTCTGAACCACGCGATACACCCAGCGGCGTCTCTTGCCCGAAAGCTCATTCGGAAATCCTTGCGCGAGGTCGTCCAGCGAACTCACAGTGCGGGTTCGTATGCGCCTAAAGAAGAGCAGCGAGAAGGGCCAGACGCCCTCGCCCGGAAATTCTGGTGCGCCAGTGGCGGGATCAATCGTCTTGTCCTCCCATCCCGCCACTCGCCCCAGGGTCTCGGCAGAGAAATCAATTTCCCCTCTTTTCAGAAGACGGCCATCCAACCCACAGTCAAATGGGAGACGAACAAAGAATTCGAGCCAGTAGAGAGGTGGCCGAGGCATTTCGCGGGCAATATCCGGCGGCTCAGGTCTCGTCACTGACCGGCGGGAAGAGCGCCTGTAGTTCCTCGTCCGACATCAGGGTGTCGATCGCTAGTTGATCCCCCTCGCCTCCGGGTTTGTGCCATCCCGGCATCGGGCCGTGCGGCTTTGAACGCTCCCATTCCTCCGCGGTAACAGCATCGGGGCGCAGGTACAACTGGCCGTGGCTTCCTCTCTCTTCTCCCAGGGCTTCGCACAGTTCCTCCATGAACTGCTTGAGCCATTTCCACGCGTCTTTTCCGGCCTCGGCTGAAAGACCAGCCAGGAATGCCGTCGGCGGAATCGTCATCAGGACTATCCAGATGCCCTCGCCCTGTGCGTACAGATCCGCCGTGCACGAGCCCTCGAAGCCCGCTCGGCTGACGACAGCTTGGACCCCCTCGACGCATTCTTCGCCCTTCGGACCTCCGAGGATCATCGTGCGGATCTCACCCATCAACCGTCCCCTCCGATCCGCTCCGCTGCTTCGCCAGGTCGGAGACCGAGGCTCCAAGCGCCCCGGCGATGCCGCGAATGGTGCTCCAGGTCGGATTCGCCCTCCCTCTCTCAATCAGCGAGAGGGGCCTCAACGTAGTCCCTGCCTCGGATGCAAGACCTTCCTGCGTAACGTCGCGCTCTTTACGGAATTCCCGGATCGCCATCCCGACGGCAGGCTAGGGCTGGGCGGATTGCTCATGGATGTGCACGTTCTCAGACACGCGTATTAATCGCTACCGCGTTTGTTCCACTGATATATCCCCGCGAGCGCGAACTGGGCTACGTGGATCGGCCGCTGTCGAACCGGCCGATCAATAGGACCCTGACGCGGCTCGGCCAGATCCTCGCCGCGGCAGTGAAGTATGACCTCCTCTCACGCAACACGGTCAAGGCCCGAGTCGAGAGCTGAAGGAGGCCGAACCTCGCCGTGCCCGGCTGTCGGCCGACCAGGTGCGCGTTCTGCTTCAAGTGGCCGGACCGCATCGAACCCTGAGCGAGACCGCGATCAGGGCCGGTGGTCTCCGGGTGTCCGAGTTGACCCACGTCCGCTGACGCGACGTCGATCTAGGCAACGGCCTGCTCAACGTCGCCGTCTCAAAGACCGGCGCTGGCGTCCGCCGGGTCGTCCTTGAACGCGAGCTGGTCGAGCTGCTGTGCGAACACAGGGAGACGTCCGAGTGGAGCCCGCCCAACGATTTCGTCTTCTCAGGTCGCATCCGCGCCAAGCCAGGCGAGCGAAAACAGCGTCCGCACCAAAACCCTCTCTATCCCGCAAATCGAAAGAGCAAATGAACTACTCGCCGCCGAAGACCGTCCGCCGCTTCCCACGGGCTTAACCTTTCAGTTCCTTCGGCACACCTACGCTGCGTTACGCGCCGAGCTGGCGAGCACCCCGCCATCACCGCTGCCCGAATGGGACGGCGCGACCCGCACATGACGTTGCCCGTCTACGCCGAGGTAACGCGAAGCAAACCAAGAACTCGTACTGGCGGGCTTCTTGTCGACGCGGAGCTGTTACCAGCTGACATCGATTCCGCCGTCAGCTGGTGACGCTGCGCAGATGAAATAGTGGGCTACATGCCGCTCCCGGCCAGCCTCACTAAGTTCAGTTCTCAGCTTCCCTACGGGTTACGAGTTGACCTTGAGGGATACGTCAACAGCGTCGCTGCTGCGCAGTCCGAGATCTACGCGGAGTCACGGGTTGGTCTGGATGCAATCCCAACCGACGAGTTCTTATTCGTAGCCGCCGTCTGGCATCTGTGGACCCACGTCGATTCACAGCGCTGGATCGTCAGCAACTCCCTGCGGCTGGCTGACGAGTTCGGTGCCGGGTCGATCCAAGCGGGGGCCGTACGGCTGTCGAGCGGATCAGGAGACGTTGAGGGTTTGCGTCGCCTACACAACGATTTCAGGCGATGGCTGTACCGCAACGATCTGGAGTTCGTCATCGGAGCGCAGAATGTGGGAGCGCTGCTTAGCCGCCTGACGGAGCGCGACGGCGATGGCGGTTGACCTCGACGCGATTTCGAAGTCCTTGCGGAACTTCGTGCGCAGCCATAACGCGGAGTTCCAGAAATTGACTGGCCGTCAGTCGCAGCTACTCGAGGTCGGGGCCTTCCTCACCGCGGCAAAGCACTACGAATGGATCGGCTACGACGTCAAGCTGCACAACCCGCGCCGAGGCCAAATCCGAGTCAAGCTTGGTACGCGCGGGCATCCTTGGAACTTCTCGCGCTTCGAGATCTGGGGGGACGGTAGGCGGTTCGAGATCCATACGAATCTTCCAGTGAGGGATGCCGCCGAGACCCCCGGTGCCCGCTACGTAGTGGATGTCGCCGTTGCCCGGTCCAACCGGATCCCGACCTCAACTCCGGGTCATGGACAACCGGGCTTTGAGGCCCTCGCCAACGATCACCTGATCACGTTTGTCGAGGCAAAGTCGCTGGTGATCTACCCGATGCTGATCGCGCAGTTCATCGGCATCGTCCATGAGCTGAAACCCGCGTTTCTCCATGAGCGGCCAGCGGATGATTTCATCGAGGCAGGCCACTTCTATCCGAGCCTGGTCTCCCTCGGATACCTGCACGGAACTTGCCGGAACATCGTCCGCGGGTTTCCAGCACGTCAAATCCATATCGGGATAGTCCCGGAGTTCGATGAGGCCATCTCTCGACTCGCAAGCGGGCCGGGCGACTCGCCCCTCCAATCAGCCCGAGCGACCGGCGTCGAAGAGGTCATCGTCTTCTGATGCTTTGCCGTTTAGGCACCAATTGCCAATAAGACGGAGGTCAAAGGGCCGAGACAGGCCACCGGGATCTAGCCGAAAAGCGCCCCAGATCCAAGCACAACCCGTAACGAACGAACGAACGGGAGCGACGGGACTCGAACCCGCGACCTCCGGCGTGACAGAGGCCAAAACGGCCATCTGTTTCGCATAGGAACGCGGGATTTGGCTTAGCGAGTACCGGTCTCGGACGGTCTCGCGTGGGCAGCGTTGTGACCCAACGTGTGACCCAAATCGCCGCGGTACGAGAAAGCCGGTGCAACCTAGCGCCGCGCTGGCCATTGCCCGACGACCGGGTCCGAGATCCCACAGGAGGTTTGGCAATGGCAACGAGGCAACGCGGTTCAGAGCACCAGATGGACGGAGGAGTGCCGGGAGGCAAAGGAACCCTCGAGGTCCGCGTCTACAAGGGCAGGCCGTTCTTCGAGACTCGCTGGCGCGACGGTGAAGGAAAGCAACGTCGCCGGCGATTGGGTCCGGCATGGGTCGAGGTCGCCGAGGACGGAAGTTGGTCGCCGCGACGGGGAAGAGTTCGCGGCCGATGCCTTGACGAGCGGCGTGCGTATCCGCTGATGGCCCAGGTGATCGAAGGACATGAAGAGAAGCTGCGCTTGGAGCTACCACCCGAGCAGCGGGATGCGCTCTTCGACGACGCCGCCGATGCCTGGCTGGCCTACTTGAAGACCGAGCGGAGGGCCAAGCCCTCGACCATCCGCGACTACGAGGTCCTCCTCGCCAGACCCGGGCAGAAACGGCGCAAGCGGGGAGGCAATCGGCCGGGCAGGCGGATCATGACGGCCTTCGGAGGGAAGCGACTCTTCGACATCAGGACCAGGGACGTGAGGAGCTTCCTCGCCCGACTCGACCGCGAGAACCTGGCGCCGCGCACCGTCAACAAGCATCGGCAGGTGCTCCACGCGATCTTCGAGTTCGCCCACCGTGAGGAGAGTTTCGGCCTCCCGGTCAATCCGGCGGCCGGCACCGTACGTCGCCCCGAGGATGGGACGGCGCCGATCGACACCTTCGAGCCGGCAGAAATCCGCGCGGTCACCGCAGCGGCTCGAGCGGGGCTGCACCGCCGGCGCTCCGGCTACAAGCAGTCGCGTTACTCGGTGGAAACCGAGCGCGAGTGGCAGCGCATCAATGAGCAGGATGCGTCGCTCTATCTGGTTGCTGCCGCGACCGGACTCCGCCTCGGAGAGCTGGGAGCGCTGCGCTGGCGCGACATCGATCTGAAGGGCGGGATCCTCACCGTCTCGCGGGCGATGTCCGACGGCGAGGAGACGAGTACGAAGTCGCGCCGCCCTCGAATCGTGCCGTTGGCCGGGCAGGCTCGGGAAGAGCTCGAACGGCTGCGGCGGCGAGTGCATTTCACGGGGAGGGAGGACTTCGTCTTCTGCCGTCCCGACGGTGGTCCGCTCGACCGCTCGGGGGTGCGGACCCGCTTCATCCGCGCCCAGGCAGCGGCGGGAGTTCGGGTCAGGAGATTCCACGACCTCCGACACACCTTTGGCAGCCTGGCGATCAGGCGCTTCGACCTGGTGGCGGTCAAGGAGATGATGGGCCACTCCAAGCTGACGACGACCGAGCGCTATCTACACTCGAAGCCTCGCCCCAACGACGCGGCGAAGCTCACCGCGATCTTCGCGGAAGATGACGATGAGGGAGAACTGCGGCCGGCAGCCTAGCGGCCCGACGTCGACTCGAACAGGCGGTCGAGGTACTCGTCGAGCAAAGGCCTCGGCGAGTACCACTGCCGGCCGATCTTGCGGGCAGGGACCACTCCCCGCCGCATATAGTCGAGGGCGGTGGTGCGTCGCACGCGAAGGATCGCCGCGACTTCGGTGGGCGTCAGCAGGTCCTCGCGGGAGAAGTGGAGATGGCCCTCCATGTCAGTCCTCCTTTCACAGGCCCGGTGGGTGTCGTTGCAGGAAGCCGGCGAGATAGCCGGCGGAGAAGGTCGATTCGGGGATCCATCCCGGCCCGTGGCCCGGTTCGACGAAGCCGGAGGTCCCCCAGTAGCGCTCGCTCGCCGGCGTCACTTCCGCCGAGAAGCGGATGAAGGTGTGGGCTTCTTCGCCGTAGGGCTTGTCGAAGATCGTCACCCAGCGACCGGGCCCGGGTTCGCCCCAGTTCATCAGGGCGATCGTGTCCATCGTCGGGTTGTCGAAGCCGCCGACCTGGAGCAGGTGGCTGACCGCGCTCGAGCAGTCGAAGGGTCCGTCGGCCGGGGTCGGGGTCTCGCCGTGGGAGCCCCCCCAGACGTATTCCGTGTGTGGTCGCAGGATGCTGAGGCGTTCGGCCTCGGCGACCATGCGGCCGACCGCCTCGTTCGGCGCCACCGCCGCAGCGGCGCAGGCGCCAGCGGTCTGGACCTGCTTGCCGTCGGAGAACCGTCGGGCGTAGCGGAGGACTTTTTCGACGTACCAGTCGGCGTGGTTGTAGGTGAAGACCGCCTTCGACCAGTCACCGGGCGCGCCGGAGTCGTGCAGGTAGTTGGCCGCCGAGTAGATCGCGTCGGCCGGATCGAAGATGTCCTTGACGCCGTCGCCGTCGCCGTCGACCCCCCATTCTTCGAAGGTCGAGGGCAGGAAGGCCATCCAGCCCTCGGCACCGGCCGAGGAGGTCGCCATGTCGGTGCCGAAGTCGGTCTC
>JAFDWD010000112.1 GCA_018268695.1 Actinomycetota bacterium | reverse complement strand
TGCCCTTCGGGCCGAGGGGCGCGTTAGCGTGGAGCTTCATCCGGTCTCCTTGGTGCTGGGTGGCTTGAGCACCCCCAGCCTCCAAGGAGGTCCGGATGAACAACGTGCCTAGGAATTACAACTAGGAACCTCGTCTGCCGCGAATTCGTCGAGACCGACGAGTACGCGAGGTCCCGGGCCGAACTGCTGGAAAGAACCGGACTGACCATCTGGGAGCTCGACGACCGACTCGAAGCGCTCGAGTGGGCATTGTCCCGCGGCGACAATGAAAATGAGGGCATCGTCCAGCCCGTCCCAGGGCAGACGATCTGGGTCGCGGTCATCCCGCGTGGGCACCCGCCCCTGCGTATCTACCTGCGTCCGTGCAGCGAAATCGAGTACCGCTGTGAATGGCTTTGGATCGAGGAGCGCCTCTCGTAGGCGCTTTACCTAGTGGGCCGTGTTGGGCTCGAACCAACGACCTTGAGATTAAGAGTCTCCTGCTCTACCAACTGAGCTAACGGCCCC
This sequence comes from Actinomycetota bacterium, assembly GCA_018268695.1. The sequence continues at coordinate 1,752 of JAFDWD010000112.1, read as the reverse complement.
GAACCGCGGATTATAGGAATACGCCGCCTTCGCGGAGGCCTGGGGTGGGGGCCGCGGCTATCGCTGGGCGCAGTACTTTTCGAGGCCGACGCCTTCGATCACCAGGCCGTTGGCGAAGGTGAAGATGCCGTGGCTGCGCAGGATGTGATCGCTGCAGCGGGCGGCGACGTAGCTGCGCTTCACGCCGCCCGCGGTGTAGCGGCGGCCGATCTTGACGCTGAGGTGGGTGATCGCGCCGAGGCCACCGGCCAATTCCGGCAGGTTCACGGTGACGCGATAGCGGAATTCGCCCGGCCGCTTTTCGATCGGCACGACAAAGGCGTAGGTCTGGGTCGCCGGCACGTCGATGCGGGCGTGGACGACGACGGTCGGGTGGCCTTCCGCATCGCGTGGGCCGTTGAAGAGCGTGAGCGCGGAGCTGGTCGGGACCGGCCCGCCGGGCAGCGAGATCAGGGCTTCCAGCTTGCCGCTGCCGACGATCGCGCCCTTGCAGATCGCCCTTGCTTCCTCGGTGCTGGCCTCGGCCACCCGTTCGGCGGCGCAGGTGGGCAGACCCGCGACGTCGAGGCGGCCGTCGCGGTCGAAGTCCATGACCACCTGGGTCAGCGCCGGTGGGGCGCCGCCGCCGGGCCGGGCGACGTCGACGAAGCCCTCGAACTCGACCGGGGCGAAGCTCTTCTTCGGCAGGCTCAAGGGCTGGAACTTGGCGTTCAGCTTCAGTCGGATTTCGCGCGTTTCCACCATCGCCGCCCCGAGCGCTCCCGCGGCCGGCAAGGCGCAGACGAGGATCGCGACGAGGAAGAAGAGGGCGCGTCGCCCCCGCCTCGCCGCTGCCGCTCGTCTCAGCCGTTGTGGCATGGCGAGGTGAGCAGCGACTGCAGCAGGCTGCCGTCGGCGAAGATCAGTTTGCCGTAGACCTGCAGGCGCCCGCCGACGCATTCGGCTTCGGCGAACCCGATCTTCTTGCCATGGCGCACGTAGGTGCGGCCGAACCGGGCTTCGGCGAGGATCGCGGCCCCCTCCCCGCCGGCGATCGGCGGCAGTTCGATTTCGGTCCGGTAGCCGTAGCGCCCGCGGTTCACCTTTTCCACCGTGAACGGAACGAGCAGCGCCTGCGGCGAGGGGATCGTCTCGTAGGCGTGGGCGATGAACGCCGGCTTGCCACCTTCCGGCGGCGCGTTGAAGATCGAGATCGGCGAGCTGATCGTGAAGGGCGGCTTGCCCGGCATCTCCACCATCGCCTTGCCGGTCCCGGTGCCGAGGAGCGCCCCGGAGCAGCGTTTCCTCGCCTCGTCGGGCGTCGTGCCTTCGAGCTTCGCCTCGGTGCAGGTCGGCATGCCCTTGAAGTTGAGCCTGCCGTGTTTGTCGAATTCGAAGATCAGCGTCTTCAGCGCCGGTGGCTGTTCGCCGTTCAGCGTCTTGACCCGCAGGATGCTGCCGAAGCTGGCGGGGACGGTGCCGTGTTCGGGGAAGGCGCGCGGGCGGAATTCGGCGGTTGCCGAGACCTTCAGGTTGCCGACCTGGGTGGTGATCGCGACGGCGGCGGCGGCGCAGGCGAGGACGATCGCGACCACCGCGACCGTGAGCAGCGCTGCGCGCCGCCGTCTCAGGTCAGGACCCCTTGCAGTGTTTGATGATGATGCCGTTGATTTTCGTGCCTTCGGTGAAGCCCGTTTCGACTTTCGCCTGCAGCTTCCCGCTCGGACAGCTGGCGTTGGCGTAGCTCAGCTTCTGGCCCTTGAAGGTCCAGCG
>JAFDWD010001129.1 GCA_018268695.1 Actinomycetota bacterium | reverse complement strand
GAGCCGAAGCGGGCGATGCCGGCGTTTTTGAACTCCTCCTTGAAGGCGTCGAAGGAGCCGAAGGTGCTGGTGATCGCCTCGCCGATCGCGCCGGTCGGCTCGCCGCCGCCGTCCGGGCTCATCATCTTCCAGAAGAGCGAGTGGTTGTAGTGGCCGCCGGCGTTGTTGCGGACCGGGCCCTGCTTGTCGCCGGGGAGGCTCGACAGGTTGGTGAGGACGTCCTCGACGGAGCGATCGGCCCACTCGGTGCCCTCCAGCGCCGCGTTCGCTTTGTCGACGTAGGCCTGGTGGTGCTTGTCGTGGTGCACGCGCATCGTCGCCTCGTCGATGTGGGGCTCGAGCGCGTCGTACGCGTACGGCAGAGCAGGTACCTCGAATGCCATCTGGGTCTCCCTTTTCCGATTTCTGGGGTTCCCCAGAGCCTACCCAGCGGAGGCCCTCAGGGATCTAGTGCCGACGACACCGCTTCCGGATTGCCGCCCGTCCATTCGACGAAGCGATACCAGGAGGGCTTGGCTTCGTAGTGCCGGTTGAGGAGGCCCGCGGAGGCGCAGAACACGCAGGTCCCCCCTTCGTCGGTCCAGGTGAACCACCAGACGCCTTCGACTTTCCAGCGGACGCGATTGTCGGAGAGCATTTCGAGCGCCGTGTAGAGCTGGTTCGCCTGCCCCTGGAGGCCCCGCTGCCAGCGGGTCGGCCCACTCTGGGACCCCCAGCCGAGCTCGGTGATGTAGATCGGCGTCTTCGCGTCGCCGGAGTTCCGCATGATGCGCCGGAAGTTGTTCAGCTCCGGTCCCATCGCCCGCGCCCGGGCGACGTACGGGTGCAGGGCGACGCCGTCGAAGTAGGGCTTCACGTTGCCGGCGGCGTAGACGCGCTTCAGGTAATCGCCGGAGCCGATGTTGGGCGGGATCTGCAAGGGCCGGCCGAAGAGCCCCCCGATCAGCACCTTCGATTCGGGATCGACGGCGTGCAGCGTGATCCCGGAGATGCGGATCAGCTTCGCGTATTCGGCCGGGTCGAGCGGCGCCGCGGCCTGGGTGACGATGTTCTCCTCGTTCCAGATCTCCCAATGGGTGATCGGCAGGTAGTCGAGCTTCGTGTGGTCTTCCCAGAATTCGCCTTCGGGCCCGTAGCGTTCCGCCGCTTCGCGGAGGAACCGCTGCCACGCCCACCGCTGCCAGGAGGTCTTCACCGGCAGCTGCGTCGGTTCCGAGGCGACCCATTCGGGCGAGCCCCAGACGAACGGCATCACCCGGATGTCGTCTTCGGCCGCCAGTTCGACCTCCCTGTCGTATAGCGACCAGTCGGGCTTCGCCACCAGCGGGCTCTTCGACTCCACCCCGACCCAGAAGAACGGCAGCCGCACGCTGTCGACCCCCGCTTCCCGCATCAATTCGAAGTCCTTGTGCCCGAGGCCGTTCTGCGGCGAGAGCCCGACGAATCCCGGCGGCAGATAGGCGCCCGCGGCCGCGGGCAGCGCCAGCAGCGCCGCCACCGCGACCACCATCAAGAGCCGTATCCGCCGCATCCTCATCGCCTTCAAACCTACGGGGCGCCAAAGTAGCGCCGTCGTCGGGCACCCACGCCGCGCCACCCCCCCGCCCTCTGCCACAATCCGCTCCTCTCGGGGCGTGGCGCAGCCTGGTAGCGCGCACCGTTCGGGTCGGTGAGGTCCCCGGTTCAAATCCGGGCGCCCCGATAGACGCCTAACAGGCCCGAACAGATACGAGCAGGCCCAGACGCGAAGCTAGGCCGCTTTTCAGTCGTGTGGTCTCAGGTTCGATCGGCCGTCGACGATCGCCTCGATCCGAGGCTTGACGATCCGTTCGAAACGCGGTTGCGCCTCCGGACCGCCGGCCAGCGCTCCCTCACCCGCCGGATCGAAGTCACGATGGCGGAGCAGGCCCGCGAATTCGGTTGCGACGAATTCCCGTAGCCCCACCGGAGCCGCATGGACCTCGTCGACCAGCTCCTCGCGGCGATCGACCAGCGTGATCAGGTCCTCGAAATCGTGGCTCCGGAACAAGTCGCCTTCGCCCCGGGACTCGAATGCCTCTAACTTCGTGGCCAACAGATAAGGCGGAGGGACGGCCCGGATGGTCCTGCCGGAGGGGAGTTCGACCGGAACCGCGTGCGGGAACGACTCGTTCTGCCAGTGATTCTCGAAGCCGAGGATCGTCGCCTCCGTTGGCATCACGTCGAGGATCAGGTCCTCGGCTGGATGGCAGAAGCGGCAGATGACTCCACCTTGGTCGTTTACGAAGCCAAGTTCGCGAAGGCGATCCTCGAACCGGTAGTACTCGGACCGAGAAGCGACCCCGACGATCACGTCGACGTCATCGGTCGGTCGAAAGTCGGAGGCCGCCTGGTCGGTGGTCCACAGAGCGATGGTCGCGCCGCCGACGAAGACAACATCGCCGTCGACAAGAGGTCCCAGTGTCGTTGCCGCGGACTCCAGCATCTCGATGGTCGCCGCACTCATGCAGCTCGGTCCTTGAGACGGGCGCCGAGCTCCTTCGCGGCCAGATTTCTTTCCCGGGCGGCGCCGATACGGATCGCGTCGACCAAAGCCAGCAGCTCGTGCAGCGGCCGATCGTTGAGGACGGCATCCGGCACTCGCGGGTCCAAGGGTTTCAGCGCTATCCCTCGAACCTTCCCGCCGGGGAACGGCCAGACGGGTGGATTTCCATCGGACTTGGCAAGCTGTTCCGACAACGGTGGAGCAGCCCAGGCGGTCGGAAGTCCCCTTGCCTCTCCTCCCCACTCGGGCGGGAAGAGGTACCGCGCCCCATGCACCAAGAGCTCCTGGAGAGAGGCGCGTTCGACCTCACGACGGCTGCGGTTGAAGAGCTTGCTCTCCGTCGCGCGTTCGACGCTGCGGTGAACCGCTGAGTTGCTCAATCCAAGTTCGTGAGCAACGGAGTCGTACGTCCAGGGCAAGTCGCCAATTCGCGCGAGCTTCAGCAGCACCAAAATGTCTGATGGACCCAACACGCATTCAAGTCTAGGCGTTGCCCATTCTATATTCCAGAATTTGGAATATAGAATGGCTCCTTGCGACAGCAGTCAGCCGGACGCGGTACGGCCGTTTAGGAAACCCTAATTCGGGTCGCTAGGATGGCCGCCCATGTCGAACGAGCAATACGTGGAGAGGCCGCTGGCCCGCACCGTCGGGTCGACGATCTTCATCAGCCGCTGGCTGCAGGCGCCGCTCTACCTGGGTCTGATCGCGGCCCAGGGGGTCTACGTCTGGCGCTTCATGCAGGAGCTCTGGCACCTGGTCTCGGACGTCGGCCACCTGACCGAGAACGAGGTGATGTTGCTGGTGCTCGGCCTCGTCGACGTGGTGATGATCGCCAATCTCCTGATCATGGTGATCGTCGGCGGCTACGAGACCTTCGTCTCGAAGATCAACCTGCGCAACCACCCCGACCAGCCCGAGTGGCTGTCGCACGTCAACGCCAACGTGTTGAAGGTGAAGCTGGCGATGGCGATCGTCGGCATCTCCTCGATCCACCTGTTGCAGACCTTCATCAACGCCGGCAACACCAGCTCGGACACGATGCTCTGGCAGACGGTGATCCACCTCACCTTCGTCGTCTCCGCCGTGGCCCTCGCGGCGATCGACCGCTTTCTCTCACCGCACGGGCCGGACCCGAAGAAGCACGGGGTCGCCGCCGACCAAGCCGACTAACCAGGCCCCGCCCCGCGGCGCCGGCGTTCCGTCGCAAACGTGGAGCTCATGCGCCGACCGGTCCTTCGATCGGCGTGAACGTCCCACAGGCGTCCTCCACATACCGTGCCGCGGCGAGGCAGCGCTTCTCCGACCCGGGGCCGCCGATGATCTGGACCCCGACCGGGAGTCCGTCGGCCAGTGCCGCCGGCACCACGACCGACGGGATCCCCAAGGCGTTGGCCGCCAGCGTCAGCCGCGCCCGGCGGAGGACCTCGTGGGCCTGCCCGGTACCGGAGATGTCGAAGCCGACCTCCCACGGCAGGGACGTCCAGACCGGCCCGAGGACCAAGGGGTAGCGGGAGAGGAACTCGATCCAGGAGAGGGCCAGGTGGTGACGGTCGGCGAGCGCCTCCGCCAAGGCCCCACGGTTCGAGTCACCATCGGCCTCCGTCATGGTGAGCGCGAGGAACCTGCTGACACCGTCGCCGAGGGTCAGCTCCGGCTGGTCGGCCAGAAACTCACCGTTTGCCATCAGTGCCCGCCATACCTCGAAGAGCTCCTCGATCATCGGCGGGTCGACCTCCTCGACCTCGTAGCCGGCGACCTCCAGGGCTCTCGCGGAGGAGCTCACCGCCTCCGCGACCCGGGGGTCGACGCTTCCACCTGGCGGGCATGCCGTCACCGCCACCCGGTTTGTGCCTTTCGCTGCGGTCGCGACGGGAGAGGGGATCAAACTCCACGGATCGCGCTCGTGCGGGCCCTCGAGGATCGCGAACGCGGCTTCCAGATCCTCGACGCGCCGCGCCAGCGGGCCCTGCACACACATCAACTGCTCGCTCGGCGGGATTCGCGTGACGCCTTCGTAGGCGACCGGGATCGTGCCCAATCCCGGCTTCAACGATGCGATCCCGCAACAGGTGGCCGGGTTGCGCAGTGAACCGCCGATGTCGGAGCCGACTCCAAGGCAGACCATTCCGGTCGCGACGGCGACCGCGTCCCCTCCACTTGACCCTCCTGGCGTCACCTTCGAGTCCCAAGGATTGATGGTTGCCCCGTAAAGCCCCGAGTCGGTGTGTAGGCGCATGCCGAGGTCGGGCATGTTGGTCCTGGCGATGACCACCGCGCCGGCCCGTCGCAGTCGCTCGACGGTCGGTGCGTCGACCGTCGGTACCCGATCACGCAGTGATACGACACCGGACGTGGTCGCCGACCCGGCTACGTCGATTTCGGCCTTGACCGAGATCGGCACTCCCGCGAACTCGCCGATGTGTTCACCGTTCATTCGCGCCGCGTCGATCGCGCGGGCGTCCTCGAGGGCCTGGTGGCGGACCTCGACCACCGCGTTCAGGGCCGGGTTGAGGCGCTCGATACGCGCGATATGCGCGGTGGTCACCTCCTCGGCCGAGATCTCGCCGGCCGCGACCGCCAGCGCCACCTCACAGGCACCGAGATCACAAAGGTCATTCCCGGGCCCGGTCGTCCCGACGCCCGCCCCGTTCGAATCTGGCTGCCCCGAAGTCATCCATAACAAATGTTATCACCATCGCGAACCGCCAGAGTCACAGTGACTTTGGCGGTTCGCGTTTGTGACTACCAGAAGATCAGCGGCGTGGAGGTCAGCATCTCCGTACCCGAGCTCGACACCAGCATGATCTGCTCGAACGTGGCCGTACCGACACCCTCGTCGTTGAGGAATACCTCGACGGTGATCGCCATACCCTCCGCGAGAGGTAGGTCCACTTCGTCGAAATCCGCTCCGAGGTCCGGGGCGAGGCGGGCGGGGATGACCGGTTCGGTGAAGAAGCTCCCGAGGCCGTGGCCGTACAGCTCCCAAAGCGCACCAGGCCCCGTCTCGCTGTCATAGCCCGTGGCGCGGATCAGCCGATCGCCCGCCTGACCCACCTCCCTCGGCGTGACCCCCGGCCGGATCGCGTCGACGATGCCCTCGACGACCTCGGCGGTCGACTCGATCAGTCGGCGTTGGGCGGCAGTGGGATTGTTTCCGCACACCGCGGTGCGGCCGGGGTCGAGCCAGTAGCCGTGCAGGATGGGCCCGTAGACCCAGCCGCGAACCACTTCTCCGGTGGTCGGGGCGCCGGCGTCATAGCCGTAGAGATTGTTGGTCCACATCACCGTCTCGCTCTGCGCGCCATAGCCGACGCAGACCCGCTGGATCCCTCCGCCCGAGGCGACGATCCGGGCGGCGCCCTTCGACGCCGCCACCGCCCCGGGCTCCCCGGCGATGAGACCCTCCATCACGGCCGTCAGCGCCTCGGAGCTGATGGCCCCCGCCTCGCGATACACCTCGCGCTCGCTCTCCGACTTGATCCTCTGGCAGCGACTGACCAGCTCGTCCGCGGCGATGAACTCGACCGAGGGGGAGGCGGCCACCAGATGGCGATGGAACAGCACCGGCAGGATGTCTTCGCCGACCTGCCCGACCGGGCCTTCGAGGCGCAGCTCCTCGAGGCGCTTGCCTACTCCCTCCATCAGGTTGAAGTGAGAATGGATCTGGCCGCAGGCGACCTGACCGGCGTCGATGGTCTCGATCGGTTCGCTGGTATGAAGCTCCGGCTCGCCGCTGCCGTGGAAGACGAGCGCCGCGAACGCTTTACCCATCGGCCATCCCGGACGCCACGGCTCCTGCCCGGATGCCGAGGTCGCGTAGTTGGTCAGCCAGTGGACGTCGCCGGCGCGATCGTAGGAGCCGCCGCTTCGCTGCCAGACGACCGCGCCGGAGAGGCCGCGATCCTTGATCTCCGTCGCGACGGCCGTCCAGCGAGCGTGGTACTCGGAAAGCGAAAACGGCAGGCCTGGCTGCGTCTGTGCGGTGGCTGACATGGTCATCCCTCCTAGGGTCTGGGACCGAGACTGCGACTATAACAACTGTTATGTATGCTCGATCTAATACTCCCGCGGGCGCCGCTAGGGTGTCTCGCACATGGGTCGGGCAGACGGCGAGAGACGCGGGAGCAAGATGGAGCGCGAGACGCCTTCGGACCGAGAGTCAGACCTGCTCGATGGTGTGATCCGGCACCTGGCGGCGCACGGGATCGGCGATGCCACCTTCCGCTCGCTCGCCCAGGCACTGGGGATCAGCACCTATCCGCTCGTGTACCACTTCGGCACCCGCGAGCAGCTGCTGGGCCGGGTCGTGGCGGAGATCGAACGGCGCCAGAAAGAGGTGGCGGAATCCTCGATGGCGAGCGACGAACCGCCCGACATCAACATCTACTGGGACTGGTGCGTCGAGAACAAGGACCTGCTGCGCCTCGATATGGAGGTGCTCCTGCAGGAGGGTCGCAAGCCCGACTCCGACAACGCGCTCGCCACCACGGCGTTCCATGACTGGCACCAGATCTACGTCTCCGCCCTCAGGGACGCGGGCTTCAGCAAATCGGAAGCGCTGATCGAAGCCACCGAGCTGGTCGCCTTGGCCGCGGGCCTGCAGCTCGACCTGGTCACGACCGGCGACGTCGATCGCACGACGGCCGCACTGCGGAAGCGGTTCAGCGAGTTTCGCGAGCTACTTGCCGCCGGCGGCCCAAGGCGAAGGCGCTCCTAACGCGCCCGCGCCCGGCCGAGGAATCCGGCGAGCGCGACCCCGCAGATCAATGCGGTTCCGTTAACCAGATCGTTGACGTAGGTTTCGGCTCCGCTCAGGTTGAGGCCGCTGTTCAACGCGGCGAGGAAGAAGATCGCCACGATGGCTCCGCCGACATTGAAGCGCCCCGGCTTGATCGAGGCGGCGCTGAGGAACGCCGCCGCGAGTGCCGGAAGCGTCAGCTTCGCCCCGACGGCGGGATCGGCGCTGCCGGACCGGGAGATCTGGAGGATCGCCGCCGCCCCGGCGAGGACGCCGGCCAGGACGAAGCTCGAGACCAGGGTCCTCCTGGTGTTGACACCGATCAGCTTCGCGCCCTCCGGATTCGAACCCATCGCGTAGAGGCGGACGCCGAACGGCGTGTGCACGAGCAGGTAGTAGGCGAGCAGGGCGATCGCCGCCATCACGAAGACCGTGTTCGGGATGCCCGCGGTGTTCCCGCCGCCGAAGGTCGCCAGTCCCGACGGAATCCCTTCGACGATGCTCTGCCCGTGGCTCTTCGCCTGGATGATGCCTTCGATGATGATCGCCGTGCCGAGGGTCGCGATCACCGAGTTGACGCGCAGGCGGGTGATCAGGAGCCCGTTCGCCACACCCACCACCGCGCCGATCCCGACCGCCAGGAGGATCGCAAGGGCGAGTGGGGTCCCGCTCTGCATCGCGCTGCCGGCGAACACGGCGCCCAGGCTGAGGGTGGCCCCGACCGAGAGGTCGAACTCCCCCGCGCAGAGCGGGATCATCGCGGCGATGGTGAGGATCGCGAGGACGCTCTGGTTGCCCGCCGTCGCCTGGAAATTCGCCGCCGTCGGATAGGTGGCCGACGTCACCGGATATAAGCTGAAGAAGAGCGCGATCACGACCATCCCGAGGGGCAGAGCCGCCGCCTCCGCGTAATGGACCGCCGTGCGCGAGAGCTTCGAGCCGCCGGCCTTCGGCCCTGCGGGCCGCGATTCGTTCGGCGCATGGGCTGCAAGCGGGCTCATCGCGCGACCTCGGGGGCGAGGGCCACCCGGGCCAAGGAATCGGGATCGACGCCGGGCCCGACGAGCTCGGCGGTCACCGTTCCGTGGGCGAGGACCAGGATCCGGTCGCAGAGTTCGGTCAGCTCTTCGAAATCCGAGGAGGCGGCAAGCACCGCCGCGCCTTGGGTCGCCGCCTCTCTGATCAGGTCGTGGATCTCCGCCCGTGCGCCGACGTCGACGCCTTGGGTCGGCTCGTCGAGCAACAGCAGACGCGGCTTGCGACGCAGCCAGCGGGCAAGGATCGCCTTCTGCTGGTTGCCGCCGGAGAGCGACGCCAACGGCACCCCGGGCGATGACGCCCTGATCATGAAGCTGTCCATCAGTTGGGCGGTATCCCTGCGCTCACCGGCATGGTGCAGTCGACCCTTCCTCCAGTAATGGCCGAGGTCGGCGAGGCAGACGTTCTCGGTCAAGCTCATGTCCGGAAACGCCGACAGGGTGCGATCCTCGGGGACGTAGGCGATGCCGTGCGCCATCGCCTGGCCCGGCGAGGAGAATTCGACCGCGGCACCGTCGACGACGATCTCGTCGGCCCTCGGGGGGAGGACACCGAAGAGCATCTTCAGCAGCGAGGTCCGTCCCGATCCCACGATCCCGGCCAGGCCGACCACCTCGCCGGCGCCGAGCTCCAGGTCGACCCGCCTGATCGGGCCCCCCGACAGACCGACCACGCGCAGTCGCGATTCCCCGCTGTCGCGCGCCGGCGGATGCGAGGCCTGCTGCAGGGCCTTGCCGGCGATCAGCTCGACCAGCGGGTCGTGGCGGATCTCGTCGCCGACCAACTCACCGGCGATCCGGCCGTCCCGGAGGACCGTGGCCCGGTCGGCCACCTGCAGCACCTCCTCGAGGCGGTGCGAGACGAAGACGATGGTCTGGCCTTCGTCCGCGTACCGGCGTATGGCCGCGAGGAGGTGCTCCGCATCGGGCGCCGGGAGGGCCGCCGTCGGCTCGTCGAGGACGAGGACGCCGCCCGACCCCTCGGTGTAGTCCTGCAGCGCGCGGGCGATCTCGACCATCGTCCTCACCACCGGGCTCAGCTCACCCGCGATCTGCCCAGGGTCCGCATCGATCCCGAAGCGCTCGAGAATCTGCGCGGCCCGCCGGCGCTCCGCGCGCCAGCGGATCCGCCCGTAGGCGGTGCGGACGAACGTGCTCCCGATCGCGAGGTTCTCGCCGACCGTCAGGTCGGGGAATATCGAGGGCTGCTGATGGACGAAGTGAAGCCCCTCCTTCTTCGCCGCCGCCGGGGTGAAGTCGCCGGCATCGAAGGTCCGGCCGCCGATCCGAAAGACGCCCGAATCGGCGGGCTGGACTCCCGCCAAGGCCTTGATCAGGGTCGACTTCCCCGACCCGTTGCCTCCGAGCAGAGCGTGGACCTCTCCCCTCCGCACCACCAGGTCCAACCGGTCCAGCGCCAGCGTGCCTGGAAAGCGCTTCGACACTTCCTTGAGCTCGACCACGGACATCAGCCGACACCCCAGGCCTTGCGATAGGCGGCCTTGAAGTCGATCGGCGGGACGTAACCTCCCTGCGGCGGGGCGTTGTGGCCTTTTTCGTAGATCTGAAGGCCGATCCCCGAGTCGACCGGTTCCTGGCCGTCGAAGATGCGGATGAGGCCGTCGACCGCGGACCAGCCCTCCCAGGCCGGCGCCAACCCGATCCCGGCGTCCTGCTGGCGGCCGGCCCGCACCAAGGCCATGTTCGCCGGCTCACCCTCGCCGCCGATGATCGCGAGTTGGCCTTCCTTCCCGGAAGATTCGAGCGCCGCCCCGACCCCGGAGGTGGTGATCGCGTCGTAGGGAATCATCACGCCGGTCGCGTTCGGTGCGCTGAGCAGCGCCTGCTGGGCCTTCTGCTGGAGTTCGGGGCCGTAGTCCGCGAACCCGAACGCCACTTCTTTCAGCGTGCATTCCGGGCACCGTGCGATCTGAGCCTTGTAGGCATCGTTGTACTGGGAAAGGAGCGGCGAATCGGTCTGGATGAACGACACGATTTCGCCGCTGCCGTCGGTCTTGTCGATCAGCCAATTCGCCTGGCCGCGGGCGTAGTCGACGATGTAGTGGGCGTAATCGCCGTCCACGTAGGTGACCTGTCCGTCGAACAACGGCGGTTCACTCGTCGTTTCGACCGCTCCCGAGGTCGTCTGATTGCAGTCGTAGGACTCGACCCCGATGATCTTGATCCCCGCCGCCTTGGCCTCCTCGAGCGGCTGCTTGCCAGTCGAGCACGGCTGCGCGTAGAGCACGATCGCGTCGACCTTCGCAGTGATCGCCTGCCTGACCCCTTCGGCCATCAGGTTCGGTTCCGACCTGGTGTCGAAGATGGTGGTCTTCCAACCCACGAGTGAACCCGCTTCCTTCACCGCGGCTCCCGCTTCGGCGCAAAGACTCACGGCCTGGCTGCAGGAGAGGAACCAGACGCTTTTGCCGCTCGGCGGAGCGGGCGCCGTGCTCGGAGGACTCTCGTAGGTCCCCTTCAGCAACTTCGCGGACTGCGCCTTGGCGGCCTGCACGGCGGCACTTTGGCCATCACCGGACCGAGTCGTCGCCCCGCTCCCGGTACTGCCGCATCCGGCCAAGGCGGTAGCCGCCATAAGCACGACCAGCAGCACTGACCCGGTGACGAACTTGCGCATCTGTCTCCTCCTTGGACCGAACATCGCCTCAGGCGACCCGATTGGTGGATCGGGTGTATAACATTTGTTATGGTCGGATGTCAAGCCGTGGTGCACACGAAGCCACGAGCCGGCGCGAATCCGTCGCAAACGACAGCGATGGAGACGGCCCGCGGCCGCTATGACTTCAGGGGTGCAGGAGCTCCCGATCCAGACGTTCGAGGCCACGGACGGCGCGCCGCTCTCCTATGTGGAGCTCGGTGAGGGTCCGGCGGTCGTCCTCCTGCACGGCTATCTGATGACCGCGCACGAGGCCTGGGTTCGCACGGGCATCGCCGAGCGGCTCGCGGCCGCGGGTCGGAGAGCGGTGATGCCCGACATGCGCGGGCACGGCGGGAGCGCGCCGAGCGACGCCGCCGCCTACCGGCTCGACATCCTCGTCGACGACGGCTTCGCCCTGGTCGACCATCTCGGGCTCGAGGATCCCGACCTCGTCGGCTACTCGATGGGCAGCGTCATGGTCGCGCGGATGGTGGTCCGTGGCGCCCGTCCCGGGCGCGTGGTGATCGGCGGCACGGGCCTGGAGCCGATCATCCACATGACGGGTCGTGGGCGCCAGCACCACACGATGCTCGCCGACCCAGGGTCGGCACAGCCCGGGACCGCGGCCGGACGCACGGACGCCTATCTCGACCGGATCGGAGCCGACAGGGTCGCCCTCCGGCGCATCCTCGACACCTTCGTCGACACCCCGATCGAGGCCCTGGGTGAGATCGAGGCGCCGGTGCTCCTGCTCTTCGGCGAGGAAGAGGACGAGGCCCGTGGCTCGGTCGAGGATCTCGCCGAGGCGATCCCGCGGGCGACGATCAAGCGGGTCCCAGGCGACCACATCACCGCCCCCCGCTCGCCCGAGTTCGCCGAGGCGCTGGTCGAGTTCCTCCGGGCCTGACGGCCCTATTCGACCTTTTCGATCGCCGCTTCGACTTCTTCCAGGCTCGGGTTTTCCTGCAGCGTCTCGCTGCCCTTCGGGCCCTCGATCACCATCGCGACGCCATAGCGGATGCCCAGCTTGGAGCCCAGTTCCTGCTGGGCTTCGAGACTCGCCGTCATCGGGCTGCCAGGTTCGCGGCCCTGATCGAAGGCTTCCTGCCATTCGGCGTCTTCGAGTTCCTCGACCCCGCCGGCGAGCGAGTCGAGGAAGTTTTCCCGCAGGCCGGAGCGTTTGTTTTCCGCTTCGCTGACGCCGAAGCGGTCGGCTTCGTCCTGGTTTTTGTAGAAGAGGAAGGCGTACTGCCAGCCGTAGCCCTGTTCAGCGGCCGCTTCGGTCCCGTAGAAGCCGTACTCGATTTCGTTTTCGGAGTTCGAGTAGTGGCGGTAGAGGAACTTGACCGAGCCCGGGCGGGCGTACTTTTCGGTCAGTTCCGGGATCGTCGAGCGGAAGCCTTCGCGGCAGAGGGAGCTCTGCTCGTCGCCGAAGACCTGGACCGTCACCGGGGCGTCTTCGGAGCCGAGGCGCGCGCCTTCCTGCGGCACGCCGCCAAAGAGCTGCTGCGCTTCGCCG
>JAFDWD010001128.1 GCA_018268695.1 Actinomycetota bacterium | reverse complement strand
CCTGGCCAAAATCAAGGTGGCGCTCGGCGGCCGCGCCGCGGAGAAGGTCGTCTTCGACGAGATCACGACCGGGGCGGAGTCCGACATCCAGACCCTCGCCGAGGTCGCCCGCGGCATGGTCGGCCGGTGGGGGATGAGCGAGGAGGTCGGGCCGATCGCGGTCACCGACGGCCGCCAGGACGGCGCGCTGCTCCCCGGGGCGCTGCCCGCTTCCGAGCCGACCCAGGAGCTGGTCGACCGGGAGGTGCGGCGGATCGTCGACGAGGCCGAAGAGGAAGTCCTCGAGCTGCTGCGACGGGAGCGGGCTCGCCTCGAGGCCCTCGCCGAGGCGCTGCTCCAGCGGGAGACGCTCGACCAGCCGGAGGCCTACGAGGTCGCCGGGGTGCCGCTGCCCGAAGTCGGCGAGCTCGCTTCTGCGGTCAAGCAGTAGACGATGACGCTGGCCGGCTACGCGTCCCGCCGCGGCCTCCTGCACCGCGCCGCGTCCTTCGGCCTGCCGAAGGCGACCCAGCTGATGCGCCACGGCTTCATGCAGGAAGTGCCGAGTCTTGCGTCGGGCGAGTTGCCCGGTGGTGCCGGGCAGGGCTGGCTCGCGCTGGTGAACTACGCCTACGAGGGCCGCGACGACATCGAGCGCAGCCCCTTCACGCTCGTCCTCCTCGAAGCCCCCGCCAGCAGCGACTTCGCGATCCGGGTCCTCTGCCACGACCGTGGCCTGGATAAGCGGGACAGCTCGAACCCGGACGCCGACCGGCAGGTGGTGAAGCTCGACGACAAGAAGGTCGAGCTCGAGAGTCAGAGCTTCCTCCGGCGCTACGCGTTGTCGACCGACGGCGACCAGGATCAGCTTGCGGTCTGGCAGCTGTTCTCCCCGGGGATCATCCACTGGCTGACCGAGGAAGCTCCGGAGAGCTTCTCCTTCGAGCTGCAGGACGGCGCGCTCGCCTGCTTCGTGCCCGGGTACGTCTCCGACGACGCGCGGCTCGACGCCCTCTGCGCGGCCGCGGGGCGCATCTTCGCCCGGGTCGCCGCGATCGACGGGCACGGCCGCGCCGTCCCTGGCCAGGGCTCCGGCCGCGGTCGGTTCGAGAGCGAGCTGGCCGAGCACCGCTTCGACCGTCCGCCCGAGAGCATCAAGGAGGCCGCGAAGGCGTACCGTCACGGCCTCCGGCTCGGGGACCGCGCCTGGGCGCTGGGCGCCGAGGCGTTCTTCCGCGAGCAAGCGTCCCTGGTCGGCTTCGCGCCGCTCGGCTCCGGCGCCTACCGCGCCGAGAACTTGCAGACCTTCCTGCCCGGCGTCCTGGCGCGCGCCGCCAGCCGCCGTGTCCCGAGTGGCGAGGAGGCCTTCCTGGTCCTCACCGACTCCGAGGACTACGACGACATGGGGTGGACCAATCTCGTCGTCGAGGCCCCCTCGCCGCTGCGCGCTTTGGCGGTGGCCGCGAGCGTCCCCCGCGGCGACACCGCCGAGCGCGGCGTCATGCAGGTCGGCGCCGACGGCCGGTCCCTGATCCTGACGACGCTGGACGGCGGCCCGCGGGAGCGCGAGGCGGAGGAATTCCGCGCCTTCTTCGCGGCGGCGACCGAGCTCGCCGGGCGGTTGAGGGGCTAACCGGGAGGTTGCGGCGACACCGTCTGCATTTGGGGCCGCATAGCGGGCCCAAGTGCAGACGGTTGTATAACCACGCCATGGGGTCGCAAGGCAATGTCGTCGAGCTGACCGACAAGGGGCTCGGGCGCGAGGAGGTCGTCGCGGTCGCTCGCGGCGGGGCGGAGGTGCGGATCGGGGCGGACGCGGTCGCGGCGATGGAGCGGGGGGCCGCGGTGGTCGCCGAGTTGGTCGCCTCCGACGAGCCGGTGTACGGGGTCTCGACCGGGTTCGGGGCGCTGGCGACGACGCCGATCCCGGCGGAGAAACGGGCGCTGCTGCAGAGATCGCTGGTGCGCTCCCACGCGGCGGGGATGGGGCCGGAGGTGGAGACCGAGGTCGTCCGGGCGATGATGGTCCTGCGCGCGCGGTCGCTCTCGATGGGGTTCAGCGGCGTGCGGCCGCTGGTCGCCGAGGGGATCGTGGCGCTGCTGAACGCCGGGCTGACGCCCGTCGTCCCCGAGTACGGCTCGCTCGGCGCGAGCGGGGACCTGGCGCCGCTGGCCCACGCGGCGCTGCCGCTGCTCGGTGAGGGGTCGGTCCGCGACTCCGGCGGGGAGCTTCGGGACGCGGGTGAGGCGCTCGCCGCCGCCGGGATCGAGCCGATCGAGCTCGGCGCCAAGGAGGGGCTCGCGCTGATCAACGGGACCGACGGGATCCTCGGGATGCTGGTGCTGGCGCTCGCCGACTTTGAATCGCTCCTCAAGGCCGCCGACCTCTCCGCCGCGCTCAGCGTCGAGGCGCTGCTCGGCACCGACCGCGCCTTCGCCGCCGACCTCGTCGCCCTCCGTCCCCAGCCGGGACAGCAGGCGAGCGCCGCCAACCTGCGGCGCCTGCTGGAGGGCTCGGCCGTCGTCGCCAGTCACCGCCACGGCGACCCGCGCGTCCAGGACCCCTACTCGCTCCGCTGCGCCCCCCAGGTGAACGGCGCCGCCCGCGATTCGCTCGCCCACGCGGCGCGGATCGCCGGGTACGAGCTCGAATCCGCGATCGACAACCCGATGGTGCTCCCCGACGGCCGGGTCGAGTCCTGCGGGAACTTCCACGGGGCGCCGCTCGGGCAGGTCTGCGACCTCCTCGCGATCGCCTCGGCCGACGTCGGCGCGATCGCCGAGCGCCGCACCGACCGGCTGCTTGACCCGGTCCGCTCGATGAACCTGCCGCCGTTCCTTGCCGACGACGCGGGGGTCAACTCGGGGCTGATGATCGGCCAGTACACGCAGGCGGCGATGGTGGCCGAGAACCGGCGCCTCGCGGTACCGGCGAGCACCGACACGCTGTCGACGAGCGCCTCGCAGGAGGACCACGTGTCGATGGCCTGGGGCGCGGCGCGCAAGCTGCGGACCTCGCTGGCGAACCTGCGGCGGATCCTCACGGTGGAGATCACCTGCGCGGTGCGTGGGCTCGAGCTGCGCCCCGAGGAGCCCGCCGCCGGGACCGCCGCCGCGCGCGACCGCCTGCGGGAAGCGGTCCCCGGCTTCGGCGAGGATCGCTACCTCTCGCCGGAGCTCGGCGCCGCCGAGGAGCTGGTCGGATCGGGGGCGTTGATCGCCGCCGTCGAGGAGAGGATCGGAGGGTTGGGGTGAGTCGGGAGATCCATGCGCCGCGCGGGACGGAGCTGTCCTGCAAGGGATGGCCGCAGGAGGCCGCGATGCGGATGCTGATGAACAACCTCGACCCGGCTGTGGCCGAGCGGCCCGAGGACCTCGTCGTCTACGGCGGCACCGGCCGCGCGGCGCGCTCCTGGGAGGCCTTCGACGCGATCGTCCGCACTCTCCGCACGCTGGAGGACGACGAGACGCTGCTCGTCCAGTCGGGCAAGCCGGTCGGCGTGATGCGTACGCACGAGTGGTCGCCGCGGGTCTTGATCGCGAACTCGAACCTGGTCGGCGACTGGGACAACTGGGACGAGTTCCGCCGGCTCGAAGCCGAGGGGCTGACCATGTACGGGCAGATGACGGCGGGCTCCTGGATCTACATCGGTAGCCAGGGGATCCTGCAGGGGACCTACGAGTGCTTCGCCGAGATCGCGCGGCGCCGCCACGGCGGGTCGCTGGCCGGGACGATCACCTTGACGGCCGGGCTCGGCGGCATGGGTGGAGCGCAGCCTCTGGCGATCACGATGAACGGCGGGGTGGCCCTCTGCGTCGAGGTCGAGCAGGAGCGGATCGTCCGGCGGCTGGAGACGCGGTACCTCGACGAGGAGGCCGACGACCTGGACGACGCGATCCGCCGCTGCGAAGAGGCGAAGCGGGAGGGGCGGGCGCTCAGCGTTGGGCTCTGCGCGAACGCGGTCGACGTCCTGCCCGCGCTGCTGGCGCGCGGCTTCGAGGCCGACATCGTCACCGACCAAACCTCCGCCCACGATCCGCTGAACGGGTACGTCCCGAACCTGATGAGCCTGGGGGAGGCCGAGCGTCTGCGGGCCGCGGACCCCGACGAGTACGTGAAGCGCTCACGGGCGGCGATCGCGGCGCACTGCGCGGCGATGGTCGAATTCCTCGATCGCGGCGCCGAGGTCTTCGACTACGGCAACAGCCTGCGGGCGGAGGCGAAGCTCGGCGGCTTCGAGCGCGCCTTCGACTACCCGGGCTTCGTCCCCGCCTACGTGCGGCCGCTCTTCTGCGAGGGCAAGGGGCCGTTCCGCTGGGTCGCGGTGTCCGGGGACCCGGCCGATATCGCCGCCACCGACGCCGCGGTGCTCGAGGAGCTGGCCGGGGACGAGGCGCTCGAACGCTGGATCCGCCTCGCCGGGGAGCGGGTCGAGTTCCAGGGCCTGCCCGCGCGGATCTGCTGGGCGGGGTACGGGGAGCGCCACCGGCTCGGCCTGCGCTTCAACGAGATGGTGCGCAGCGGCGAGCTGAGGGGGCCGATCGTGATCGGGCGCGACCACCTCGACTCGGGCTCGGTCGCCTCTCCCTATAGGGAGACCGAGGCGATGGCCGACGGCTCAGACGCGATCGCCGACTGGCCGCTGCTGAACGCGCTCGTCAACACCAGCGCCGGCGCCTCCTGGGTCTCCATCCACGACGGCGGCGGGGTCGGGATCGGCCGCTCGCTGCACGCCGGGATGGTCTGCGTCGCCGACGGCACCGACCTGGCCGGGGAAAAGCTCGATCGAGTGCTCCGCGCGGATCCCGGCATGGGCGTGATCCGCCACGTCGACGCGGGCTACGAGCGCGCGATCGACGTCGCCGCCGAGCGTGGCGTCCGCATCCCGATGCGCGAGGCCAACTCATGACCGCTAATGCGCCGGCTGAAGCTTTTTGGTCGTCAGGGGACCAAAAAGCTTCAACGGGAACCGTCTGATGGCAGTGCTCGGGATCCGCGAGATGGGCGATCCGGTGCTGCGTGAAGTGGCGCGGACCGTGGCGCCGGAGGAGCTGGCGAGCTCAAGGGTCCAGGGGCTGATCGACGACATGATCGAGACGATGCGGGCGGCGAACGGCGCGGGCCTGGCAGCGCCGCAGGTCGGCGTGCCGCTGCGGATCGCCGTGATCGAGGTGCGCGAGGGCAACCCGCGCTACCCCTACAAGCCGCCGATCCCGTTGACCGTGATCGTCAATCCCGAGCTGACCCCGCTGGACGAGGTGACCTTCGCCACCAACGAGGGCTGTCTCTCGATGCCCAACCTGCGCGGGGACCTGGAGCGCTTCGAGAACATCGCGGCTCGCTATCTGGACCGCGAGGGCAACGAGCATGAGGTCACGCGGCGCGGCCTCACCGCCGGCACCTTCCAGCATGAGGTCGACCACCTCGACGGCATCCTCTTCGTCGACCGGATGGCCGACATGCGGAGCCTCTCGACCTGGGAGGAGTTCGAGCGCCACGGCAAAGACGAGTTCGTGACGCGGATCGAAGCGCTGGTCGAGCGGGTCGGCTCGTGAGGCTGACCCTGTTACCGGTGCGGGGATGATGGAGATCTGGTGCGAGTACGCGTGGCTCGGCGGCGAGGCGGCCACCGCAGGCGTCGTGATCGGGGTCGAGGGGGAGCGGATCGTCACCGTGCGGGTCGGCTGCGCGGAGCCGCCCGAGGGCGCGACCGTCCTCCCCGGCTACACGTTGCCCGGCCTCGCCAACGCCCACTCGCACGCCTTCCAGCGTGCGTTCCGCGGCAAGACCGAGGTCGGCCGCGGGACTTTCTGGACCTGGCGCGAGCGGATGTACGAGGCGGCGTCCCGGCTCGACCCGGACTCCTACTTCGCCCTCGCGCGGGCGACCTTCGGCGAGATGGCGCTGGCCGGGGTCACGAGCGTCGGCGAGTTCCACTACGTCCACCACGCGCCCGACGGCACCCCTTACGAAGACCCGAACGCGATGGGCGCGGCGGTGATCGCGGCGGCGCGCGAGGCAGGGATCCGGATCACCCTGATCGACACCTGTTACCTGCACGGCGGGATCGGCGAGGAGGTGGCCGAGGGGCAAAGGCGCTTCTCCGACGGGTCGGTCGACGCGTGGTCCGGACGGGTCGACGCGCTGGAGTCGGGGCCGGCCGTGCGAGTCGGGGCGGCGATCCACAGCGTGCGCGGGGTGGCGCCCGAGGAGGCGGCGGTCGTCGCCGCCTGGGCGAACGAGCGCGGCGCTCCCTTGCACGCCCACGTCTCCGAGCAGCCGGCCGAGAACGTCGCCTGCCAGACCACCTACGGCCGCACGCCGACCGAGCTGCTCGCCGAGGCGGGCGCGCTGTCGGAGCGCTTCACCGCGATCCACGTGACCCATCCGACCGACGCCGACCGGGCTCTGCTCGGCGACGCGGGCGCGACCGTCTGCCTCTGCCCGACGACGGAGCGGGACCTCGCCGACGGCATCGGCCCGGCGGCGGCACTGCGCGAGGCGGGGGCCCGGCTCGCGGTCGGCAGCGACTCGCAGGCGGTCATCGACCTTTTCGAGGAGGCGCGAGCGATCGAGCTCGACGAGCGACTGGCGCGCCTCGAGCGCGGCAACCAGGAAGCGGCGGCGCTGCTGGCGGCGGCGACCGACGACGGCCACCGGGCGATCGGCTGGCCCGAGGCGGGCGCGATCGAACGCGGGCGCCTCGCCGATCTGGTGAACCTCTCCGGCGACGGAGTGCGGCTGGCCGGCATCGCGTCGGAGACGGCCGCCGCCTCGATCGTCTTCGCGGCCACCGCGGCGGACGTCGCCAACGTCGTCGTCGGCGGCGAGTTCGTCGTCCGCGACGGGAAGCACGTGAGCCTCGGCGTCGCCGACGAGCTGCGGCGATCCATTGCGGCCCTGGGCCCCGCATGAGCTCGTTCGCGATCGACAACGTGGGTCTGCTGATCACCGGCGATCCGGCGCTCGGAGAGGGGCCTCTGGGCGAGCTTCGCGACGCTGCCGTTCTCTTCGAGGACGGCAAGGTCGTCGCGGTCGGGCGGGCCGGGGTGGACGCTGACGAGCGGGCCGACGCGGAAGGGCGCTGCGTGATGCCCGGGTTCGTCGACAGCCACACGCACCTCGTCTTCGCCGGCGATCGCGCCGAGGAGTTCGGCGCGCGGATGGCGGGGAGGGCCTACGAGGCGGGCGGGATCCGGGTGACCTCGGACGCGACCCGCGCCGCCGGCGCGGCGGAGCTCGAGTGGCTCGCGCGGGAACGCCGCGCCGAGGGCCTGCGCGCCGGGATCACCCACGTGGAGATCAAGTCCGGCTACGGCCTCGATGTCGCGGCGGAAGCGAAGTCCTGCGAGGTGGCGGCGCAGCTGACCGACGACGTCACCTTCCTCGGCGCCCACGTCGTCCCGGCCGAGTTCGAGTCCGATCCGGACGCCTACGTGGCGCTCGTCTGCGGCGAGATGCTCGATGCGTGCGCGCCTCGCTGCCGCTGGATCGACGCCTTCTGCGAGACCGGCGCCTTCACCGCCGAGCAATGTCGCGCCGTCCTCGAGGCCGGGCGCGCCGCAGGGTTGGGCCTGCGTCTACACGGCAACCAGCTCGGGCCGGGAGAGGGGGTGCAGCTCGCGGTCGAGCTGGAGGCCGCCTCGGTCGACCACTGCACCTACCTCACCGACGCCGACGTTGAGGCACTGGCGGGCTCCCGCACCGTCGCTACCTTCCTCCCGGCCACCGACTTCTCGACCCGGCAGCCCTACCCGGACGCCCGCCGGGTCATCGACGCGGGCGCCACCGTCGCCCTCGCCACCAACACCAACCCGGGCTCCAGCAACACCACCTCGATGGCCTTCTGCATCGCCCTCGCCGTCCGCGACATGAACATGACCGTCGGCGAGGCGATCCGCGCTGCCACCCGCGGCGGCGCCGAAGCCCTCCAGCGCGACGACATCGGCCGCCTCGCCCCCGGCTGCCGCGCCGACGCGATCGTCCTCGACGCCACCTCCCCGATCGACTTCGTCTACCGCCCCGGCGTCCCTCTGGTCCGCGAAGTCTTCACCGCCGGCCGTAGGGCCTGGGCGGCGGGGGTGTAGCAAGGCGGTTCGGGGGGCGGCAAGGGACGCGAGGCGTTGCGGCAAGCACGGCCGTCTCGGCCACGGCCCCCTGCACGCTTGTCTCGCTATGCGAGACAAGCGTGCAGGGGGCTGGGGGTGGCCGTGGCCGAGACGGCCGGGGATGTGGGGGAAGGCACCGGGCCCGGGTC
>JAFDWD010001127.1 GCA_018268695.1 Actinomycetota bacterium | reverse complement strand
GCCGGGTGTGGCAGATCACGCACGGACCCTCGGCGAAACACCGCACTCCCTCCCGTCCTGCACCTCGGACGGCCGGAGCGGCCCGCGCAACTCCCCTACTTCAACCGCTCCACGATCAGCGCCATCCCCTGGCCACCGCCGACGCACATCGTCTCCAGGCCGATCGTCGCGTCACGGGCGCGGAGGCCGTTCAGGAGGGTGATCAGGATGCGGGCTCCGGTCATCCCGAAGGGGTGGCCGAGGGCGATCGCGCCGCCGTTCACGTTCAGTTTGTCGAGGGGGATGTCGAGGCGGCGGGCGCTGGGGATCACCTGGGCGGCGAAGGCCTCGTTGATCTCGACCAGGTCGACGTCGTCGATCGTCATCCCCGCCCAGCGGAGCGCAGCCCTCGAGGCGGGCACCGGGCCGAGGCCCATGACCTCCGGGTCGACCGCGCCGACGCCGGTGGCGACGATGCGGGCGAGCGGCTCGATCCCACGCTCGCGGGCGAAGCTCGCGCTGGTGACGACCACCGCGGCGCCGCCGTCGTTCAGCGGGCAGGCGTTGCCCGCGGTGATCCGCCCGTCCTCGCGGAAGACCGGCTTCAGGCCCGCCAGCTTCTCCGCGGTGGTGCCGGGGCGCGGACCGTCGTCACGGTCGACGACGGTCCCGTCGGACAGCGTCACCGGGGTGATCTCGGCGTCGAAGAAACCTTCCTCCTGGCGCGCCACGGCGAGCTGCTGGGAGCGCGCCGCGAAGGCGTCCATCTCCTCGCGGGTGATGCCCTCGAGATCGGCCACGTTCTCCGCCGTGTAGCCCATCGCGATGTAGACGTCGGGCAGGCCCGCGGCCGGCTCCCACGGGGGTGCCCCGGCCTGCGCCCGCTCCGCGCTCCGCTCCATCGCCGCGGCGAAACGCGGGTTCTTGGTGTCGGGGACGCGGTCGGCGTTGCCCTTGTCGAAGTGGCTGCAGGACTCGGCACCGGCGGCGATGAAGCACTCGCCCTCGCCCGAGCGGATCGCGTGCGTGGCCATGCGGATCGTCTGCAAGGAGGAGGAGCAGTAGCGGTTCACGGTGACCCCGGGGACCTCGGGGAGGCCCGCCATCACCGCCACCACGCGGCCCATGTTGAAGCCCTGCTCGGCCGCCGGCTGGCCGCATCCCATCATCAGGTCCTCGACGTCGTCGGGCTTCACCTCGGGCACCTGGGCGAGCGCGGCCTCGACCGCGATCGTCGCGAGGTCGTCCCCGCGCATCGACACCAGCGACCCCTTTCCGGCCCTCCCGATCGGGGTGCGGGCGGCGGCGACGATTACGGCTTCCTCAGACACGGGGATCTCCTTCGTTGACATTGGTGGCGACGGCGCCACGCCATCTAGCCGAAACGCATCAGGCCGCCGCTCAGGGCGACGGCTTCCGGGGTCGCCACGGAAAAGGGCACGCTGCCGTCGTCGAGCGGCTCCCAGACGCGCAGCTCGAGTGGGTCACCGGGGAGGACGGCGGCGGCGAAGCGGGCCTCGAGGGCCCGGAGCTCGTCCGGCCGGCGGCCGAGCAGGCCGGGGATTGCGCGAGCGGCGATGCCGAGCGTGCAGAGCCCGTGCAGGATCGGGCGCGTTTGGCCGATCGCGTGCGCGGCCTCGGGATCGACGTGGATCAGGTGGCGGTCGCCGAGCAGGCGGTAGAGGACCGCACTCTCGCGGCTCGTCCCCAGCCTCGCCCCGCGGGTCGGCGCGGACTCCGGTTCGCGGCGGGCGGAGGTGCCTCGCTCACCGCCCCAACCGCCCTGCCCCGGGGCGAAGATCGAGTAGATGGCGCGAAAGTACTCGCAGGCGACCTCGATGTCGAAGAGGGCGGCGGAGCCCTTGTCCCAGACGTCGACGACGCGGGCGGCCAGCTCCAGCTCCCCGGATGCCGGCAGCGGCCCGAGCACCTCGAGCCGCTGGCCCGCGTGCAGTGAGTTGGTCGAGGAGAAGAAGCCGCGGCCGCCGAGCTCGTCACAGGCCGGGAGGCCGAGCCCGAGACCGTAGGTAGGTAGCACCCGGAGGTCCCGCTCGAAGACCAGATCGAGGTCCTCGGCGGCGGCGCCGACGGCCAGCGCGTAGAGGATCGCGTCGCGGTCGGCATAGGCCACGCGGCGCGTGCCGAGCTCCAGTCCGGCGGCCTCGGCGGCGGGTTTGAGGGTGTCGATCGTGTCCGTCACTTGACCAAGCGCTCGCTTGGTTTATATCCTACGCCACGACCGAGGTCAAACTGGAGGAGACGATGGAGACGACCGCCTCAGAGACGCTTGTCGAGGGCCTCACCTTCCCCGAGGGAGTGCGCTGGCACGACGGCGCGCTGTGGTTCTCGGACATGCACGCGCACACTGTGCAGCGTCTCGTCCCGGGTGCGGAGCCCGAAGTCGTCGCCGAGGTGCCGGAGTGTCCCTCGGGGCTCGGCTTCCTCCCCGACGGCACCCCGCTCGTCGTCTCGATGCACGACCGGCGGCTGTTGCGGCTGGGTGAGGACGGACCCACCGAGCACGCCGACCTCTCGACCCTGGCGCCCTGGCACACGAACGACATGTACGTCGATCGCCGCGGCCGCGCCTACGTCGGCAACTTCGGCGACGGTTCCGCCCCGCCCGACCCCCCCAGGCCGACCGTTCTCCTCCTGGTCGAGCCGGACGGCGAGGCACGGGTCGTCGCCGAAGATCTCTGGTTCCCCAACGGGATCGCGATCACCCCCGACGGCGCCACGCTCGTCGTCGCCGAGACGCGGGCGGTCCCCGGCAGGCTGACGGCGTTCGCGATCGGCGCGGACGGCTCGCTCTCGGGCCGCCGGACCCTGGCCGAGTTCGAGGGCGGCTTCCCCGACGGGATCGCGATCGACGCGGAGGGCGGCGTCTGGGTCGCCTTCCCCTTCGGCGACGAGCTGGTCCGGGTCACCGCCGACGGCGCGATCGACCGCCGGCTGTCGTTCCCGAGCCCCTACGCGGTGGCGCTCGGCGGTCCCGGCGGCCGCGAGCTCTTCGTCGCCACGGCGCCGAGCTGGGTCCCCGAGGAGGCGGTCGCCAACCGGGCCGGGTCGATCCACCGACTCGTGGACGAGGCGCCGGTCCCCGCCCCGTGAGCCGCGCCGCGCTGCCGCCCCGCCTCCACGTCGGCCTCGACAACTACGGCTCCTACCTGCGCGGCGACTGGGCGCGGCTGCTGGAGCTCGGCCAGGCCGCCGACGAGGCCGGCGTCGACACGATCGTCGTGGTCGACCACGTGGTGCTCGGCGGCGATCTCTCCGGCTACCCCTACGGCCCCTTCGCGACCGCGCCCGCCGCACCCTGGCTCGAGCCCCTGACCTGCCTCGCGGCGATCGCCGGGCGCACCGAGCGGGTGCGGCTGATGACCGGCGTCCTGATCGCCCCGCTGCGCCCGCCCGCGCTTCTGGCGAAGACGGCGGCGACGCTCGACGTGGTCTCCGGCGGCCGGCTCGACCTTGGCGTCGGCACCGGCTGGCTGGCGAAGGAGTACGAGGCCGCCGGACTCGACTTCTCCCGGCGGGGCCGACTCCTCGACGACGCGCTCGACGCCTGCGGCGCCCTCTGGGAAGGCGGCCCGACCGCCTTCGACTCGCCACGGCTGCGGTTCGAGGACGTCTACTGCGAGCCGCGCCCGGTGCAGGACGGCGGCGTGCCGCTCTGGATCGGCGGCGAGCTGCACCAGCGGAACTTGGCTCGGATCGTCCGCCGCTGCAACGGCTGGATCCCGAGCCCGACCGCCCGCCGCCGCGACATCGCCGCCGGGATCGAGACGCTCGACGCGGCACTGGCCGAGGCCGGCCGGGACCCGGGCCAGGTCCGCGTCCGGATCGGCGTGCCGCCGCCGAAGGAGGGCGACGGCGCGGTCGAGCGCAGCATGGACCGCCTCGCCGAGGCCCGCGCCCTCGGCGCGACCGACTTCTACGCGCCGCTGTCGCACCTCTGCCCGGATCCCGACCGGGCGCCCGAGTTCGTCGCCGGTCTCGCCGCGGCCTTCCGCGCCGCGACCGCCTAGGTCGGTCGGACGGCGCGCTTCTCGGTCCAGAGCACCCGCAGCTCGCGGGCGGCGAAGCGCCAGGCACCGTCGGCGTCGCGCCGGAAGCGGTCCGAGTAGCGGCCGTGGAGCACCAGGTCGGAGCCCTCCCGCCCCTCGCCCCGCCGTATGTGATGGGCGACGCAGACGCTCCGCCCGCTTACCTCCGCTCCCTCCGGGTCGACCGCGAACTCCGCCGAGGACACCTCGTGCAGGGTCAGCTCGAACGGGGCCAGGGCCTCGATCACGCCGCTCAACTCGGCGCGGCCGCGGAACACCTGCGGCTCCGCCTTGCCCCGCCTCACCGTCAGGGTCGCGTCGGCGAGGAAGAGGCCGCGCAGGGCGTCGAGGTCACGGGCGTCGACCGCCGCAGCGTAGGCGCCGAGGAGAACCGCGAGCTCCTCCATCAGTGCGCCGCTTTGATCGTGCCCCCGTCGGCCCGCTGCGCCGCCCCGGTGACCGCGGAGGCGCGGCCCGAACAGAGGAACGCCACCATCGCGGCCACCTCGGCGGGATCGGCGAAGCGACCGGTCAGGGTGTCGGCGAGGAACCCGCCCGGCTCGAAGAACTCGGCTTTGACCTCCTCCACCGGCCTGCCCTCGGGGTTGGCGCCGTCGAGGAACCCGGCCGAGCCCTCGGTCCAGGTCGGCCCGGCGATCGTCGTGTTCACGGTGACCCCGGTCCCCCTCGTCATCACCGCCAGGCCGCGGCCGAGGGCGATCATCGCCGCCTTCGCGACCGAGTAGGGCATCAGGTCCGGGTTGACCTGGACGCCGTAGTCGGAGGAGACGAAGACGATCCGCCCCCAGTCGCGCTCCAGCATCGGGGGGAGGAACGCCTGCGCCAGCGCGGCACCACTCAGCAGGTTGACCTGGAGGCTGCGACGCCAGTCGTCCGGGTCGAGATCGAGGTAGGGCTTGACCTCGTACACGGCGGCGTTGTTGACCAGCACGTCGGGCCGACCGACCGCCGCGACCCGCCTGGCGATCGCCGCCGGCCCCGCCGGGTCGGCGAGATCGCCGACCACCCCGTGCACCTCACCGCGCCCCCGCAGCCGCGCGACCGCGTCCTCCACGGTCTCCTCGCTGCGCCCGTGGACGAACACCGCCGCCCCCTCGTCGAGGAGCGCGCCCGCGACCGCGTGCCCGATCCCCTTGGTCGCCCCGGTGACGAGCGCCAGTCGACCCTTCAGTTCGAGGTCCATCGCGGCCTACTTGGCGGTCGAGCCGGCGTCGATCGGCAGCGCGACGCCGGTGACGTAACGGGCGTCGTCGGAGACCAGCCAGCTGATCGCGGCGCTGACCTCGCCCGGCTCCATCATGCTGACGTCGAGCAGGTTCAGATCGGCCAGTCCCGGTTCCACGTCGGCGAGCCCCGGGGACTCGAGGTCGGGTCGGAACAGGCCGTAGAGGGCCTCGTTGGTGATCATCGGCGACCTGACGGTCGTCGGACAAAGGGCGTTAACCCGGATGTCATGGGGGGCGAGCTCGTGGGCGAGCGTCCGCACCAGCCCGATCACCCCGTGCTTGGCGGTCGTGTAGTGGACGTTCCCGGTGGTGGCTTTGAGCCCGATCGAGGAGCTGGTGATCGTGATCGCGCCGCCGGCGCCGCCCTCGATCATCGTCGGCACCACCGCCCTGGCCGTCTTCCACTGGCCGGTCAGGTTGATGTCGATCATCGTCTGCCAGGTGTCCTCGTCGAGCGTCCAGGACTCGGTCGACTGGGACCAGATGCCGGCGTTGGCGACGAGGATGTCGATCTTCCCGAAGGTCTCCTTGGCGGCGTCCACCGCGGCGCCCAACTGCTCGAGGCTGCGGATGTCGGCGGTCGCGGTGACGCAGCGACGGCCGGCCCCCTCGACCCGCTCCTTCGTCTCGGCGAGCTCCTCCGCGGTGCCCATCGGATAGGGCACCGTCTCGATGTCGGCGCAGACGTCGACGGCGACGATGTCGGCCCCGTCGGCGGCCAGTCGCTCGGCGTGGGACCGACCCTGCCCGCGGGCCGCGCCGGTGACGAACGCCACCTTTCCCTCCAGCTTGCTCATCTGAACCCTTCCCTCTCCTGTTGTCAGCCGGCGTTGAAGTGGATCGCCTTCGTCTGGCAGAACTCCCGCACTCCGGCGACGCCGTACTCGCGGCCGATGCCGGAGCGCTTGTAGCCGCCGAACGGTGCCCACGAATTCATCGCGCCACTCCCTCCGTTCAGCGCCACCTGCCCGGTCCGCAGCTGCAGCGCGAGCTCGAAGGCGGTGCCCGAGTCCCGCGAGAAGACCGCCCCCGAGAGGCCGAACGGAGAGTCGTTGGCGATCGCCACGGCCTCGGCGTCGGAGTCGAACCCGACCACCACCGCGACCGGGCCGAAGATCTCCTCCTGGGCCGCCCTGGCGGAGTTGTCGAGCGCGGTCAGGATCGTCGGCTCGTAGAAGAACCCGCGGTCGAGATCGACCGGGCGCCGACCGCCGATGAGGACCTCGCCGCCGTCGTCGCGGGCCTCGTCCACATACCGTTCGACCCGTTCCCGTTGTGCTTCGCGGATCAACGGGCCCATCGTCGTCGTCGCGGCCGCCGGGTCGCCGATCCGCAGGGCCCGCGATCCCTCCTCCATCAGCTCGAGGAAGCGGCCGCGGACCGAATTGTGGACGAGGTGCCGGGTGCAGAGGCTGCAGCCCTGGCCGGCCTGCAGGGTGTACTGGCCGACGGCGAAGGCGGCAGCGGCCTCGAGGTCGGCGTCCTCGCGCACGATCAGGGCCGACTTGCCGCCCAGCTCCAGCACGACCTTCTTCAGCGTGCCTGCCGCCTGTCGGGCGACGGCGGCGCCGACGGTGTCGGAGCCGGTGAAGGTGATCAGGTCGACCCGGGGATCGGAGGTGAGCGCCTCGCCGACCTCGACCCCGCCGGTGACGACGTTCAGGACCCCGGCCGGGACGCCCGCCTCCTCCGCCGCCTCGGCGAGGACGAAGGCCTGCAGCGGCGTGAACGGCGAGGGCTTGAGGACGACGGTGTTGCCCATCGCCATCGCCGGGGCGATCTTCGCCACGTTGATCAGGAGCGGGAAGTTGAAGGGGCTGATCGCCACCACGACGCCGTAGGGCTCGTACACCTGCACCTGGCTCCCGAGCAGCTTGCCGCCGCCGACGCGGTCGGTCAGATCGGGGGGCAGCGGCTCGACGCCGGGCCAGGCGGCGGCCTCGGCAAAGAAGCGGAAGTGGGCGAGGGTCGTGTCGACGTGCAGCCCGGCGGCCAGCCCTCGCGGCGCCCCGGTCTCGGCTATCACCAGGTCGATCAGCTCGTCCCGGCGTGCGGCGAGCGCGCCCCGCATCCGCAGCAGCGTCGCCGCCCGCTCCGGTCCGGCCATCCGCGGCCACGGTCCCTCCTCGAAGGCCTCGCGGGCGGCCGCCAGGGCCGCGTCGCATTCGGCCATCTCGCCGACCGGCAAGGAGGCGACGACCTCCTCGGTGGCCGGGTTCACGATGTCCTCGGTCGTCTTCCCCGGCGGCGAGACCCAATCGCCGCCGATGTACAGCGCCCCCGCGTGGTCGAGCCCGGCAAGCGTCATCGGTCCTCCGGTCTACGTCTGGTCGAAGCCGCGGAAGCTCCGGCACGAGGCCGGAGCTTCCGCGGGACTTCAATGCGTCTGGGCCGCTATTCGGTGCCCCAGAGCTGTTTGAACTGTTCTTCGTAGTTTTCGACGACCGGGAATTCTTCTTCCGTGGACGGCAGCGATTCCTTCGTGATCGTCCAGTACGGAAGCGTCGAGTCGTCGACGTCTTCTTTGTATTCGACTCCGGCGAAGAGACGGGCGAGGAGATCGATCCCGCGCCAGTACACCTCGTAGAAGCTCGTCCCCATCGTGGCCTGGAGGTATTCGCCGTTGGCCATGTAGGGGGCGATCGACTTGTTGATGTTGACCGTCGTCAGCTTCGCGTCTTCGACCCCGGCGCCCTTCAGCGCGGTGGGCAGGCCGGTGACCATGTCGTTGTAGCCCACGGTCGTCCATTCGATCCCCGGGTTGGCGGTGAGGAACGAGGCGATCCGCTGCGGCAGGTCTTTGCCGATCGAAGTCAGCGGCGCTTCCAGCGTCTTGATCGAGCAGCCGGGGCATTCGCCTTCGACCGTCTTCTTGACGCTTTCGATCGTCGCGGTGACGGTTTCGAAGCCCTTCGCGTTGACCGAGCCGATTTCCATCGATTCGTCGGTGCTGTGGGAGAGGATGAAGTCGGCCATCATCTTGCCCTGGATTTCGGTCGTGCCGATGCCGGCGATGACCGCGGTGATGCCGTTGCCGGCTTCTTCCTCGACGAAGAACTCGACCACCGGGATGTTCATCGACTTCAGCTTGGCGATCTCCGGTTCGAACAGGACACGTGGGTAGCCGGACCCGAGCACGGCGTCAGGTTCATCCTTGATCGCCTGGTCGTAGGCGGCCTTGATTTCCTCCGGCGTGGTGCCGGCGTTGATCGATTTGATCGTCCAGCCGAGCTCGCTCGCGGCGGCTTCGAAGATTTCACCCTCGGTCTTGCAGGCGGGGACGCCGCACTGGATGAAGTCGATGGTTTTGCCTTTCGGGATCGGTTTCCCGACCGGCGTCTCGATCCCGACCGAGGTCGGCCGTTCTTCGAATTCTTCGTTCGCTTTGGCGGCTTTCGGGAAAGCGGTTTCCGAGGTCGACGATTCTTCGCCTTCTTCCGTTTCGGTGCCGGTGGTTTCCGCGCCGGAACCTTCGCTCGATTCCGTGCTGCCGCCACTGCTGCTGGTGCTGCTCGATCCACCGCCACATCCGGCGACAACCAGGACCAGCGCAACCAGGCACAGGACGACCGCAGCGATCACGCGTGCGGAAGCAATGTGCAGCTTCATGCTCTCTCCTCTCACAGCTTTACCAGTTGTGCGCACGCGCTTTACCAAGCGCTTGCTTGGGCAAGCCTAAGTGCACGATCGCCCCGCTGTCAAGCAGATGCTTGGTAGGCCTCGGGGACGGAGCGCTCGCCGGCGGCGGAGATCGCGCGCAGCAGCTCACGCTCGGTCACCGCCTCGCCGTGCAGCTCCTCCGTCACCGCGCCCTCGACGAGCACCACCACCCGGTCGCAGACGCCGACGAAGTCCTCCATGTCCGAAGAGCAGATGACGAACCCGGCGCCGGTCTTCGCGTAGTCGCGGACGACGTCGTAGATCGCGTGACGGGCGCCGATGTCGACGCCGCTGGTCGGGTCATCCATGAAGACGACCCGCGGGTCGATCCCGAACCACTTGGCGAGCAGCACCTTCTGCTGGTTGCCGCCGCTGAGGAGGCCGTAGAGCTTGTCCGGGTCGGCGGGCCGCACGTCGAGCCGCCGGATCCACTCCATCACCGCCTCGCGCTCCTTGCGCCTGCTCACCCGCAGACCGCGCTGAAACTGGGGCAGGCGACCGAGCGTTATGTTCTCGCCGATCGAGAACTCCTTGATCGCCGCGTCAGGGTGACGGTTGGGGAGGACGAGGGCGAGGCCGAGCCGCTCCGCCTCGAGCGGGCTCATGTCCCCCGACCACCGCTCGCCGGCGACGGTGAGCTCCATCGCCGCCGGGACGGCGCCGCAGACCGCCGCCGCCAACGTCTCGCGGCCGGATCCGGAGAGCCCCGCGATGCCGAGCACCTCGCCCGGGAAGACGTCGAAGTCGACTCCCGCCAACGGATCGCCGCGGAGCCCGCGCACGGAGAGCACCGGGTCGGCGTCGGGAGCCGGGCGGGGCGCCTGCGCCGCGGTTTCCTCGACCGCACTGCCGACGATCAGCTCGGCCAGGCGGGCCCGGTCCATCCCCTTGGCGGCGAAGGTCCCCTGGTAGGCGCCGTCGCGCAGCACCGTGACCCGCGAGGCGAGGTTGAGGATCTCGTCGAGGCGGTGGGAGACGTAGAGGATGCTCACCCCTTTGGCGAGCACTTCGCGGCAGACGGTGAAGAGCGCCTCGCACTCGGCCGGGGGGAGGGCCGCCGAGGGCTCGTCGAGGACCAGCAGCGAGATCGCACCGTGGGTGTCGTCGAGCGCGCGGGCGATCGTCAGGGCGCTCCGCTCGACCGCTCTCAGCTCGGAGACCGGCCGGTCGATGTCCATCTCGACGTTGATCCGGCCGAGCAGCTCGCGGGTCAGCCTGCGCTGCCTGGACCAGGCGATCTTGCCCGGGCCCTGGGTGGCGAAGCCGGAGACGAGGCCGACGTTCTCGGTCGCGGTCAGCTCGCCGATCAGGCCGAGGTCCTGGTGGACGAAGCGCAGGCCGCGGCGGCGCGCGTCCTCGGCCGAGCTCACCTCCAACGGCTCGCCGTCGATCAACACGACGCTGCCAGGGTCGGGGTCGTGGAAGCCGGAGAGGACCTTGATCAGCGTCGACTTGCCGGAGCCGTTCTCGCCGACCAGCGCGTGGATCTCGGCCTTGCCGATCTCGAAGCTGACGTCCTTCAACGCACGCTGCCCCGGGAACGTCTTCGAGAGATGCTCGATCTGGATCAGGGGCTCCGGCGTCGAATCGGTGCTCAAGCGAATCCTCTCCTCAAGTGGTGGCCCGTAGGGTATGCTGCCAACCAAGCAAGCGCTTGGCTGGAGAGTAGTCAGCCTGGTGGGTGCCGTCAATCCCCGGGAAGGAGAGATCGAGAAGCATGGCTACCGACGCACATGCAGCCGCACCGTCGCCGCAGGCCCCCGAACGCAGCCGGCCGGCGCCGCGCCGGCTCGAGGCCCTCAGCTACCGCAACATCGGCGCGGTCTACGTATGGATCTTCCTGATCGTCGTCTTCACGGTCTGGAAACCGCACCTCTTCCCGACCGCGCAGACGGCCAAGTCGGTCGTCAACCAGTACGCGATCACCGGTCTCGCGGCGCTCGCCGTGGTGATGCCGTTGGCGGCCGGCGTCTTCGACCTCTCGATCGGCTCGACCATCGGCTTCGCCGGCGTCTTCGCCGGCTGGGCGATGAACACCTTGGGCCTGCCCCTCGGCCTGGCCGTCGCGCTCACCCTGGTCGCCGGCCTGGCGATCGGCACCCTGAACGCGATCGTCGTGGTGAGGATGAACATCGACTCCTTCATCGGCACCCTGGCCACCGGGTCGATCATCGCCGCGGCGACCTTATGGGTGTCGAGCGACGAAATCATCACCGGCAAGGTTTCGGGCGCCTTCACCAAGATCGCCAGCACTGACATCGCCGGCGTCCAGCTGCCGGTCATCTACCTGCTGGTGGCGATGCTGGTGCTCGGATTCGTGCTCGAGCAGACGGTCTTCGGCAGGCGCGTCTACGCCTCCGGCTACGGCCCCGAGGTCTCGCGCCTCGTCGGCCTGCGCGTCGGCCGCATCCGCACCATCTCCCTGCTCTTCTCGGGCGTGCTCGGCTCCTTCGCCGGGATCGCGCTGGCGTCGCGGATCGGCTCCGCCGACCCCTCGGTGGGTCCCGAGTACCTGATCCCCGCCTTCTCCGCCGCCTTCGTCGGCGCCTCGCAGTTCCGCCACGGTCGGTTCAACCCATGGGGGACCGTCGTCGCGGTGCTGATGATCGGAACCGGCAGCGTCGGGCTGCTCCTCGCCGGGACGCCGAACTGGACGCCGCAGGTATTCCAGGGGGTCGTGCTGATCGCGGCGGTCGGGATCACCCAGATGCAGCGGCGGCCGCGCGCCGCGGAGTAGAGGCGGGTCCGCCGGTGGCGCTCGAGCCCGGGCCCCTGCTCGAGGGCCGTGATGCCATCGTCACCGGTGGCGCCGCCGGCATCGGCGGTGCGATCAGCGAGGCGTTCCTCGCGCACGGCGCCGCGGTGCTCGCCGTCGACGTGAACGGCGAGGCGCTGGCAGGACTGCGCGAGCGAGCCGACGGCGCGGACCTACGGACGCTGGAGCTCGACGTCACCGTCCCGGGCGCCGCCGAGGAGGTCGCGGCGGCGCTCCCGGACGCCGACCTCCTGGTCAACAACGTCGGTCACTTCCTCCGCCCGCCGACGGTCTTCACCGCCGAGGACGCGCCGGCCTGGGACGCCCAGCGGGCAGTCAACCTCGACCACGTCCTGACCCTCACCCGCGCGGTGCTGCCGGGGATGATCGAGCGCGGTCGCGGCGGCAGCATCGTCAACCTGACCACCGTCGAGGCCTTCCGCGGCATCCCCGGCCACGCCGTCTACTCGGCCTACAAGGCGGCGGTGGTCGCCTTCGGCCGCAGCCTCGCCCTGGAGGTCGGCGAGCACAGCATTCGCGTCAACGACATCGCCCCCGACGTCGTCGAGACCCCCCAGCTCCCCTACACCGACTGGGTCGAGGAGTCCGAGCGCCGGCGCTGGAAGACCTGGGTCCCGCTCGCCCGCCACGGCATCGCCGAGGACGTCGCCGGCGCCGCCCTCTTCCTCGCCTCCCCCCTCTCGAGCTTCGTCACCGGCACCACCATCCACGTCGACGGCGGCACCAAGGCGGCCGGCGGCTGGTACCCACGGGACGAGGGCGGCTGGACCAACCGCCCGCTGTCGCCGTAGGCGAGGGGTCGCTGCGGGTCGCGCGAAAGCCGCCCCGGCCGAGCTACCTCTCCCCCAGCAACGCCCGGGCCCGCGCCAAAGCCGCCGGCAGCGCGTCGGGGTCACCGAGCGTGATCGCCGGGAGGGGGCCCAGCTCGGCGGCGAGCAGTGCCGCGTCCTTGGCCAGAAGGTCGTCGACCAGGCCGGCGAAGGCGTCGGCCATCCAGCTGCCGCCCGAGCCGCGACGGAGGAGCTCGGCGGTTGCCGGGACGTCGAGGCCGGCCGCGGCGGCGAGCTCCACCGCACTGCCGAAGGCGAGGGCGTTGTAGGCGGCGAGGGCGTTGTTCAGCAGCTTGGCCAGGGTGGCGTCGCCGTAGCGACGCATCGGCAGCACCAGCGAGGCGAGCGTGCGCTCGAGGAAGACCGCGTCCTCGGGCAGCGTCGCCGGGCCGCCGGTCATCACCACCAGCTCGCCCCGCTCCGCGCCCGCGCGGCCGCCGGAGACCGGCAGCTCGATCAGGCGGGGACCGTCGGCGGCGGCACGCTCGCCGAGGCCTCGGGCGAAGTCGACCGCCAGCGTGGTCACCACGTAGAGGGCCGCGTCGGCACCGAGGCGCCCGTTCAGATCGTCGATCACCGCGGCGGCCTGGTCGGTGGTGCGGACGCAGACGAAGGCGCGCGCCGGCGCTTCCGACCCCAGGTCCGCGGTCGAGGCGAGCGCCTCGCGCCCGCTCTCGCGCTCCCACATCTCACGTCGCTCCGCCGCCCCGTCGACACCGATCACCGCGACATCCACCGCGTGCAGCCGGCGGGCGATCGAGATCCCGAGGTCGCCCAGACCGACGACGATCGCCGCCTCGGTCACGCGGCCACCTCCCTGGCCCAGCCGAGCAGGCGACCCCAGAGCAGCTCCCGGTCGGCCGAGAGGTTGTGGCAGTGGGCCGAGCTCGCCAGCCTCAAGAGGGTCACGTCGGGCGAGGCCGGATAGGTGGCCACCTCGGCCGCCGGGTCGGGCGAAAGGTCGATCGCTCCGTAGGCGAGGAGGACTGGCACCTCGACCGCCGCGGCGGCCGCGGCCGAGCCCCGCGGGATCGTCGTTTCGATCGCCGCCCCGCGCGGCACCG
>JAFDWD010001126.1 GCA_018268695.1 Actinomycetota bacterium | reverse complement strand
ATCTTCTCCTGGGTGGCGACGCTCTTCTTCGGCAAGATCCACCTGCGCTCGACCTCGATGCTCTTCGCGCTCGGCTTCATCTGCAGCTTCATCCTCGGCGGCATCAGCGGCGTGATGATCGCCCTGGTGCCGATCGACATCCACGTCACCGACACGTATTTCATCGTCGCCCACATCCACTTCGTACTGTTCGCGGGGTCGGTCTTCACCATATTCGCCGGCATCTACTACTGGTTCCCGAAGATCACCGGCCGGATGTACGACGAGAGGCTGGGCAGGATCCACTTCTGGCTCACCCTGATCGGGACCTGGGGCACCTTCGTGCCGATGCACTGGATCGGCATGGACGGGATGCCGCGCCGGGTCGCCGACTACGCGAGTCAGTTCGGCGACTGGAACCTCCTGATCAGCTGCTTCAGCTTCATGCTCGGCGCCGCGCAACTCGTCTTCCTCTACAACATGATCGTCTCCTGGAGGTTCGGGCCGAAAGCCGGTGCGAATCCGTGGCGGGCGAGGACGATCGAGTGGCAGGTTTCCTCGCCGCCGCCTCGCTTCGACTTCGACCGCATTCCCCGCGTGGTCGGCGGACCGTATGAGTTCGGTGTGCCCGGTGCGGTCCACGCTCTGATGGAGGAGTCGGACTCTCACAAACGGAAGGTCGCGGCCGGCGCCTCGGGCACCTCCGCGTCGAGCGAGACGACGGCGGGTGCGCCGCCCGAGCCGATCTGATGGCGATTCGCACCAGGGGCGGCGACCAGGTGGTCGATCGTATGGGGCCCGTGCTGCCGACGTGGGGGCCACCGGCGATCGTCGTCTTCGTCTCGATCTCGATCGTCGGTGCCTTCTACATCGGAGGCCCGGGGCTCGGCATGGCGATCGGTGCCCTCGCCGCCGCGGCGATCATCGTGTTGGCGGTCCGCGCCGCGCCGCGGGGTCCGATTGTTCCGGCGGCGCTCACCGACCTGCGGCGCCATCTTCTCATCGTCAGCCGCGACGCGATCGAAGATCCGCAGGCTCTGGCGCAGATCGCCGAACTGTCCCGGGGCATCGGCCCCGACCCGACCGCCGGCGACGTACGCGTTCTGATCTCGGTCCGCGAGCGGAGTATCGATCGTTGGTGCTCCGATCGGGTCGCTCACTCGATCGCCCAGCGCAACGCCGTGATTTCGCTCGCCGGTCTGGTGAAGGTGGACATCGAGGCAAGCGCGACGGTCGGCGACGGCGACGTAGTCCAGGCGGTAGAGGACGAGCTCCGGACCTATCCGGCGACCGATGTTCTGATGCTGACCTGCCCCGAGGACCGGGACGCCGCCGAGCGCAGCGCCGCCGAACTCCGAGCACGCCTGCAGGCCGACTTCCTACATCTGCCCGTCCGAGCATCGAGCCCGGTCGAGAACCGGAGGGCATGGCGCCTCATCCCCCCGGCGGTCGAGTCGCCGGTCCGGGCCTCCGGGCACCGTCGATCGCTGCATCGCCCATGAGCGTCAGGGGGCTGTCTCACTCCACCGCTTGGCGGCGTGCCGGCGGCTGTAGCGCTTCCCGCGGATCGTCATCGCGACGACTGATGACGTTGGCTCCGGCTCGAAGGATGACGCCCGATGACCGTGCCTCCTGGCGCTCAACGGGCTCCCGTCCTCTCGCTCGACGGCGGTCGCATCGCCGGTGCGCTCATCTGGCGCTATGACAGTGGTCGGGACGCCTGCAGGATCTGGATCCCCAACTGCTCATCGAGTCGACGTCGAGGAGCTGGCGCGGGCGGTGGAGCTAGTGGCTGAGCCGCAGCCATCTCGCTGGGATCCGGCGGATGGCGGACCGGGTAGGAGTGACGAGATTCGGACTGTGCCCTCCCCTCGAACGAGAAGGACCCACCGATGAAGCACTCAGTGTTGATCGCGGGCGGCGGCGTGGCGGCGTTGGAGGCCGCGCTGGCGCTCGAGGATCTGGCGGGGGACCGCGCTGAGGTGACGATCTGCTCGCCGCGCCGGAACTTCGTCTACCGCCCATATGCCGTCGGCGTCCCCTATGGCGTCTCCCGCGTGGCCACCTACTGGCTCGAGCCGTTGGCGGCCGAGGCGGGCGCCCGCTATCGCTGCGACAGCATCGCCTCGGTCGACCGCCAGGCCCGCCTCGCCATCACCCACGACGGCGAGAGCATCCCCTACCACGCCCTGATCGTCTGCCCGGGGACCAAGTTGCTCTGGCCGGTGCCCGGCGCGATCACCTTCTGGGGGATCGCCGACGAGGGCCACGTCAGAACGGTGATCAGGGAGATCCGTGCCGGGACGACCAGCCGCGTCGCCTTCACGATGCCCTCGGCCGACAGCTGGGCACTGCCGCTCTACGAGCTGGCATTGCTCTGCCGCGCCCAGCTCGACAGGACCGGCGACGACGCGGAGCTGACGATCGTCACCCCCGAGGACGCGCCCCTGCAGGTCTTCGGTCGCGGTGTCGTCGAGGGGATGGTCGAGCTGCTCGCCGAGCGCCGGATTCGGGTCCGAACGGGCACCCACCCGGTGCGATTCGAGGACGGGCTCCTGGAGACGGTCCCGGCGGACAGCACCCCGTTCGACCGGGTCGTCAGCCTGCCGAAGGTCGAGGGGCGGCGGATCCACGGCATCCCGCACGATCTCGAGGGCTTCGTCCAGGTCGACAGCCACTGCAAGGTGATCGGCGACGATCACGTATACGCTGCCGGCGATGTCACCAACTTCCCGGTGAAGCAGGGCGGCATCGCCACCCAGCAGGCCGATGTCGCCGCCGAAGCGATCGCCGCGCGCCTCGGTGCCGGCATCGAGCCGGCCGAGTTCGACCCGGTCCTGCGCGGCGTCCTCTGGACCGGCGGCGACCCTGCCTACCTGCAGGGTTGGCTCGCCGGCGGGCACGGCGAAAGTTCGATGATGACGGACACGGCGCCCTGGGGAGCCGACCAGGGGAAGATCGTCGGTCGATACCTGACCGGGTTCCTCGCCGGCTCGCCCCTTGACGAGTAGTTCCACCAGTCCCTCGGGTCGGGGGGTCGAACCGGACTGAGTAACGCGGTCGAAGTCGGCGGCCTCTGTCGCACTCTCGGCTCAAGAGCAGTCCGGTCGTGCCGTCGTCTCCGGTCTTCGTGTAGATCGGCGGCAAGTCCCGGTCCGCGGCCATGCTGAGGCTCGCCTCGTGGGCGGCGCCAGACACGCCTACGACCGGGGTTCCTCGTAGAAGACCTCGGTGTGAACGTGCGCACGCGCGGCGCCGAGAGACTCGGCCGCCGCGGCGCACTCGGCGACGAAGCCGGGTGCCCCGGCGACGAACACGTCGTGGCCGTCGAGCCCGTCCGGCCCATCGACCAGGTCGGCGAGGATCTCGGGGATCCGGCCGCGCGGCGGCGGGCCTGTCTCGCGGGTGAGGGTACGGATGAAGCGAAAGCGCGGCTCGCGCAGCTGCTGGCGGGCAAAGCGCTCGTGGTCGATCACGTCGCCTTCGCCACGTGCGGAGAGGATCAGCGTGAGAGTCTCGCGCCGGCGCGACGTCAGCGCGGCCTCCAGCAGTGCCCGAATCGGTGCCAGGCCGGAGCCGGCGGCGAGAAAGAGGGCCGGCGCGATTTCGGCGGTGTCGTCGACGAAGGTCCCGTAAGGGCCGCTGACGCGCACCGGCTTCCCCGCTGTGAGCCCGTGGATCCAGGTACTCGCCCGCCCGCCCGGCACGCGTGTGACGAGCAGCGATATCTCCCCGTCGGGGCGGGGCGGATTGGCCACCGAGTAGGAGCGCGGTGCGATCGCCCCCTCCTCGTCCTCGAGGAGGATGAACTGGCCGGGGCGATAATCGAGCAGCCCGCCCATCGGCAGCAGGCGCAGTTCGACGATCGTCGGGGTGCGGGGGCTGGCGGCGACGACCTGGTAGGGCGCCTGTTCGCTGCGCGGCGTCCACGGATCCAACATCTCAGCCACCCGACCGAGCGGCGGTGCCCGGCGGGCGATCGGCGCGGGTGGCAGACGGCTCCTCGACGAGTGGGTCGCGGTCAGAGGTTGTGATCATGCGGATCGTGCGGTCCCAGGCTCAGCTGAACAGGATCATCGGTCGGTTGTGAGGCCGGTCGGGTGATCAAGGCGATCGGTGAGCAGTGGTCGGGGACGCGTTCAGGTCGATGGCAGGATGCCCGTCTCACCGGGGATGCCGGGCGTCTCGGCGCCGAGCGGCAGCGACCCGCCGTCGCCACCGAGCCAGCGGTCCACGACCCGGGCGCAGCGGCGGCCCTCGGCGATCGCCCAGACGATCAGCGACTGACCGCGACGGACGTCGCCGGCGGCGAAGATTCCCTCCTTAGAGGTCGCATAGGCGCCCGCCTTGACGTTGCCGTGGGCATCGAGGGCGACGCCCAGTTCGGCCGGCGGCCCCTCGTGCTCGGGGTGGGAGAAGCCGATCGCCACCAGGACCAGGTCGGCCGGCAGGCTGAACTCCGTCCCCGGCACCGGCGCAGCATCGGAGGTCGAGGTGCCGCGCACGCCGACCGCGTGGACGCGGGCGACGCGGCCGTCCACCCCCTCCAGGCGCAGCGCCTGGGTGCCCCAACGGCGCTCGCCGCCCTCTTCGAGCGCGTAGGTGCTCGGGGTGCGTTTGGCCTGCAGCGGCCAGGGGGTGCTCGGGTAGCGGCCCGAGGCGGGGATCTCGGCATACGTGTCGAGTGCGGTTGCGCTCCGCGCCCCCTCGCGGCCCGCGTTGGAGAGGCAGTCCATGCCGGTGTCGCCGCCGCCGATCACGACCAGGTGGCGGCCGGCGGCGCTGATCTGCTCGCCGGGGTCCGGGCCCTCCGCCCAGGGCTCTTCGCCCTTGGCGCGGGCGGCCGCGCGATTGCGCTGGTAGAGGTAGTCCATCGCCTGGTGGACGCCCGCCAGCTCGCTGCCGGGGATCTCGAGCCGTCGCCCGACCCGCGAGCCGGTCGCCAGCACCACCGCGTCGAAGCGCTCCAGCAGCTCCTCGGCGCCGACGTCACGACCGACCTCTACGCCGCACCTGAAGACGATGCCCTCCTGCTCGAGCAGACGCGCGCGGCGGTCGATCACCCACTTCTCGAGCTTCGAGTCGGGGACGCCGAAGCGCATCAGCCCACCTACCCCCTCGTCGCGCTCGAACACGGTGACCGCGTGGCCGCGCTTGTTGAGCTCGGCGGCGACCGCCATCCCGGCCGGGCCGGAGCCGACCACGGCGACGCTGCACCCGCTGCGCCGCGCGGGCGGTTCGGGCACGACCCAACCCTCGCGGAAGGCGTGCTCGACTATCCCCAGCTCGAGCTGCTGGATCGTCACCGCCTCCTCGTTGATCGCCAATACGCAGGCCGACTCGCAGGGCGCCGGGCAGATCCGGCCGGTGAACTCGGGGAAGTTGTTGGTGTTGTGGAGCTGGTCGATAGCCTCGGGCCAGAGGCCTCGGTACACCTGGTCGTTCCAGTCGGGAATCAGGTTGCCGAGCGGGCAGCCGAGGTGGCAGAACGGCACCCCGCAGTCCATGCAGCGTGCCCCCTGCTCGCGCAGCTCGGTGTCGGGCTGGGTCTCGAAGTAGTGCTTGTAATCACCGGTGCGGATCGCCGGATCGCGCTTGTCGAAGCCGACCCGGTGGACGCGCAGGAAGCCCCCGATCTCACCCAATGCCGGCCTCCTCGGGGGTGGCGGCGGTGAACCCGCCCTCCGGCGAGACCCGCTCCGCCTTCTGCGCCATCTCCTCCAGGGCCCGTTTGTAGTCGCTCGGCATCACCCTGACAAAGCGCGGCAGGGCATCGCCCCAGCCGGCCAGCAGCCGCTCGGCGAGGCGCGAGCCGGTGCACCGCGCATGTTCGTCGACCAGCTCGCGCAGCTCTTGATCCTCGCCTGCGGAGACCGCCTCCAGCCCGACCAGCTCCTGGTTGCAGCGGTCCGGGAAACGGCCTTCGTCGTCGAGAACGTAGGCGATTCCGCCGCTCATCCCGGCGGCGAAGTTGCGCCCGGTCGCGCCGAGGACGACCACACGGCCGCCGGTCATGTACTCGCAGCCGTGGTCGCCGACACCCTCGACCACCGCCAGGGCGCCGGAGTTGCGGACGGCGAAGCGCTCGCCCGCCAGGCCGGCGAAGAACGCGCGCCCGCTGGTCGCCCCGTAGAGGACGGTGTTGCCGACGATCACGTTGCGCTCGGCAGCGAAGCGCGCCTCGCGCGGGGGCCCGATCGCGATCACGCCGCCGGAGAGGCCCTTGCCGGCGTAGTCGTTCGCGTCCCCCTCCAGGGCGAGGGAGACGCCGGGGGCGAGCCAGGCGCCGAAGGACTGGCCCGCCGAGCCCTCGAAGTCGATCTTGAGCGTCCCCTCGGGCAGCCCGGCGGCACCGTGACGACGGGCGATCTCGCCCGAGAGCAGGCCGCCGACGGTGCGGTCGACGTTGGCGATCTGGCGCCGCAGCCGCACCGGCTCGCGGCGCTCCAGCGCCGGCTCGGCCGCCGCGATGAGCTCCCGGTCGAGGGCGCCGTCGAGCGCCGCCCGCGGGCCGTGCAGGCGTCGCCGCGGGCGTTCGTCGGCGAGGTCGGGGGCGGCGAGCAGGGCGGAGAGGTCGACCCGACGCGCCTTCCAGTGCTCGATCGCGGCGTCGGCCTCGAGCAGGTCGGCACGCCCGACCAGCTCCTCGAAGCGCGCCAATCCAAGCCCGGCCATCAGGCGCCGTGCCTCCTCGGCGACGCCGACGAAGTACTCGATCACGTGGTCGGGGGCGCCGCGGAAGCGCCGCCGCAGCGTCGGGTTCTGGGTGGCGATCCCGACCGGGCAGGTGTTGAGGTGGCAGACCCGCATCATGATGCAGCCCATCGCGATCAACGGCGCGGTCGCGAAGCCGAACTCGTCGGCCCCCAGCAGCGCTGCGACGACGACATCACGGCCGGTCTTCAGCTGCCCATCGGCCTGCACCGCGATCCGGTCGCGCAGTTCGTTGCCGACCAGCGTCTGCTGGGTCTCGGCGAGGCCGATCTCCCAGGGCACGCCGACCTGCTGGATCGAGGACTGCGGCGAGGCGCCGGTGCCGCCGTCGTGGCCGGCGATCGTCACGTGGTCGGCACCCGCCTTGGCGACCCCGGCGGCGACCGTTCCGACTCCGACCTCGGCGACCAGCTTGACCGAGACGCTGGCGGCCGGGTTGGCGCAGCGCAGGTCGTAGATCAGCTGCTTCAAGTCCTCGATCGAGTAGATGTCGTGGTGCGGCGGCGGCGAGATCAGGCCGACGCCCGGGGTCGAGTGGCGCAGCGAGGCGATGTATTCGGAAACCTTCGGCCCCGGCAGCTGGCCACCCTCGCCGGGCTTCGCCCCCTGAGCGATCTTGATCTGCAACTGGTCGGCGTTGACGAGATAGTCGATCGTCACCCCGAAGCGGCCCGAGGCGACCTGCTTGATCGCCGAGCGGCGCTCATCGCCGAAGCGCCCGGAGTCCTCGCCGCCCTCGCCGGTGTTGGACTTGCCGCCGAGCCGGTTCATCGCCACCGCCAGTGCCTCGTGCGACTCCGGCGAGATCGAGCCGAGGCTCATCGCGCCAC
This sequence comes from Actinomycetota bacterium, assembly GCA_018268695.1. The sequence continues at coordinate 3,719 of JAFDWD010001126.1, read as the reverse complement.
TCGAGAAGCGCTTGACGATCTCCGTCGCCGGCTCGACCTCCTCGAGCGGGATCGGCTCGCGGTCCGCGCGTAGCGCCAGCAGGCCGCGCAGGGTGCTGCCGCGGGCCGCCTCCTCGTTGACCAGCCGCGCGTACTCCGCGTAGGGCCAGCGGCCATCACCGGCCTGCAGGCCGCTCGCCTGCTGCAGCTTGGCGACCGTCGCCGGGTTCCAGATGCGGCGCTCGCCCTGGCGCCGCCACTGGTAGAGGCCGCCGACTGGCAGCAGCCCCAACTCCGGCGTCGTCTCGTAGCCGCGGTCGTGGCGGTCGACCGCCTCGGTAGCCAGGGCGTCGAGCCCGACGCCGCCGATTCGCGAGGCGGTGCCGGTGAAGTGGCGGTCGACCAGCTCGCGGTCGAGGCCGACCGCCTCGAAGATCTGGGCGCCCTGGTAGGAGTGGATCGTCGCGATCCCCATCCGCGAGATCACCTTCAGGAGCCCCTTGTCGAAGGCCTTGACGAGCCGCCGTTCGGCCACCTCCGGCTTGATCGCCTCCGCAAGGTGGCCACGCGCGGCGAGCTCGGCGACGGTTGCCAGTGCCAGGTAGGGGTTGACGGCGGCGGCGCCGTAGCCGATCAGAGCGGCCACGTGGTGGACCTCGCGCGGCTCGGCCGACTCGACGACGAGGTCGGCTTCCATCCGTACCCCGGCGCGGATCAGGTGATGATGGACGCTCGCAACCGCCAGGAGCGAGGGGATCGCGACCCGCTCCGCGCCGGCGGCGCGGTCGGAGAGGACTAGCACTGCCCCTCCGGCCGCGACGGCCTCCTCGGCCGCCCCACAGACCCGCGCCAGCGCCGCCTCCATCCCGACGGCTCCCTCGGCGCGTGGCCAGGTGATGTCGATCGTCGCCGTCGGGAAGCCCTTGCCGTCGAGCCCGCGCAGCCGCGCCAGCTCGCCGTCGCGGAGCACCGGCTGCCCGATCCGCAGCTGGCGGCAGTGCTCGGACGATGCCTCGAGCAGGTTGCGGCGCGGTCCGATCCGCGTGGTCAGGCTCATCACCACCTGCTCGCGCAGCGGGTCGATCGGCGGGTTGGTCACCTGCGCGAAGAGTTGCTTGAAGTAGGAGAAGAGGAGTGGGTCGCGATCCGAGAGCACGGCCAGGGCGAGGTCGTTGCCCATCGAGCCGATCGGCTCGGCGCCGCCCACCGCCATCGGCTCCAGCAGCACCCGCAGATCCTCCTGGGTGTAACCGAAGGCGAGCCGCAACGCGTGCGCCGTTGCGCGGTCGGGACGCGGGGGAGGGTCAGGCGTGGGAAGCTCGTCGAGGTCGAGGATCCCTTCGCGATGCCAGCGCCCGTAGGGGCGCCGGCGAGCGACCTGTTCCTTTATTTCGGCGTCCTCCAGAAGCTCTCCCCGTTCGAGGTCGACGAGGACGATCTGTCCTGGGGCCAGACGACCCTTGCGGGTCACCGTCTCCGGCGCCAGCGGCAGCACGCCCGTCTCGGAGGCGAGCACCACATAGCCGTCGTCGGTCGTCAGCCAGCGGGCCGGACGCAGCCCGTTGCGGTCGAGCATCGCGCCGACCACCCGCCCGTCGCTGAAGGCGATCGCCGCCGGCCCGTCCCAGGGCTCCATCACGCAGGCGTTGTAGTCGTAGTAGCCCTTCACCTCCGCCGAGAGCCCGTCGCGCCCGTCCGTCGCCTCGGGGACCATCATCATCAGCGCCTCGGGGAAGGAGCGGCCCGCCATCGTCAGCAACTCCAGTGCGTTGTCGAGCGTGACCGAGTCCGAGCCCTCGCGGCTCACCACCGGCCGCAGCTGCTCGACGTCGTCGCCCAGCAATTCAGAGGCAAGCTGGGGCTCGCGCGCTCGCATCCAGTTGCGGTTGCCCATCAGGGTGTTGATCTCGCCGTTGTGGGCGAGCACGCGGTAGGGGTGGGCCAGCTCCCAACTCGGGAAGGTGTTGGTCGAGAAGCGCGAGTGGACCAGCGCCACCTGGCTCTCGAGTCGCCTGTCGGCCAGCTCGGGGTAGAAGCCGGTCAGCTGCGACGCGGTCAGCATCCCCTTGTAGACGACGGTGCGCGAGGAGCAGGAAACGATCGCCGCGCCCTCGCCGGCACGCCGCTCGAAGAGGCGGCGGATCACGTAGAGCTTCCGCTCGAAGGCGTCCTGGTCGGCGTTGTCGTCCGCGTCGGCGACGAAGAGCTGCGCGACATGGGGGGCACGGGCCCGCGCCGCAGTGCCGGTGTGGTCGAGGTCGACCGGCACCTCGCGCCAGCCGAGAACCATGCGGCCCGCGGCGAGGACGATCTCCTCGAGCAGCGCCCGCGGTCCCTGCCGCTCGCCCTCCTCGCGCGGCAGGAAGCACATGGCGACGCCATAGCGGCCCGATGCCGGCAACTCCCACCCGACCGCCTCGCGGTAGAGGCGGTCGGGGATCTGGAGCAGGATCCCGGCACCGTCGCCGGTCTCCGGGTCGGCGCCCTCGGCGCCGCGGTGCTCCATCCGGTCCAGCACGGTCAAGCCCCGGGTGACCACCTCGTGGCAGGGGTCGGGACGCAGGCGCGCGACGAAGCCCAGCCCGCACCCGTCGCGACCCGCGCGCGGGTTGAAGAGTCCGTCAGTTGCCGAGCTGTTCACAGGCTCCTTCTGTCGGCCGGGTCAGGGAGGGGACGTGGCGCCTGCTCCGGGACAAGCGGGCATTTCGTAGCCGCGGAGCCCTCGGCAGTTTACCTACACGGAGTGTGAAAAAGTGTAGCGGGTGGCCGGAGCCGATCTCCGACGATTCGTGGGCACAACGCTCAAAGCGAGCGCTTGGCGGCGTGCCGGCGGCTGTAGAGCTTCTCCCGAATCGTCATCGCGCCGGGGTGTCCGTCACCCGGCCATGGGGTCAGCAGCAGGAGCAGGCGGGCGTCGCTGACGGCGACGACCTCATGACGTTCGCTCGGCTCGAACTCGACCAAGAGACCACAGCCGCCCGAGGTACTCACCCCGTCGCCGTTGGCGACCTCGATCTTGCCGTCGAGGACGATCAACCAGGCCCGCTCGTGTACCTGATGCTCGGCGAGGCTCTCACCGGCGGCAAGGTCGAGAGCGATCGCGCGCGCCGCGTCACTCGAGGACAGGATCTCCGGCAGTCGTGGTTTCAGGTCCAGGCTCATGAGCTCCCAACTCTTCACGCTCTCTCCTTCTATCGGCGCGGATATGCGCAGTCCCAGGCCGGCCGCTCCCACGGACTCGTCCTGCGTTGCATCGTACCCGTGTCCCGCGTCGCAGTCAGCATTTCGCCATTGCGCCTGTAGAAAATAACGCGTGCGCACCGGGCCTGTGATAGGAATCGGTCCACCTTGTCGGATCGCCTGAATCCGCTGTTGGAGGCACATCGGTTCCTGCGTCGTGGGCCGGTGTCCGAGGAGCACTGGAGCCAGCTGGTCGCCAAGGACCGCGACTGGGAGCGCTCCTACCGCGGGCGCTGGGCACATGACAAGGTGGTGCGCTCCACGCACGGCGTCAATTGCACCGGCTCGTGCTCGTGGAACGTCTACGTCAAGGACGGGCTGATCACCTGGGAGTCCCAGGCGGTCGACTATCCCTCCACCGGGCCGGATATGCCCGACTACGAGCCACGGGGTTGCCCCCGCGGCGCCTCCTTCTCCTGGTACACCTACTCGCCGCTGCGGGTCAAGTACCCCTACGTGCGTGGCAGCCTGCTGGAGATGTTCCGGGAGGCGCGGGGGCG
>JAFDWD010001125.1 GCA_018268695.1 Actinomycetota bacterium | reverse complement strand
GGCGCGGCGGCCGCCGAGGGTGGCCCGGCCGCGGCGGCTGCGGTGCCGGTGGCCGCGGCACGCGGGGCCGAGGGCGCCGCCGGTCGGCTCGCCGGAACCGCCACCGCGCAGCAGGGAGGCGCCGCGGGACAGGACTCCGGGGGCGGTGGGTCACGCCCGGACCCCGCCGGCCCGGGCGGCGGCTGGGACGGTGGGTCGGAGGGATCGGCGTCCCCGCCGAGCTCCCCCTCCTCCCCGCAGCGGCCCCGACCCGAGGAGGCCCCAGAGACGGGCGCAGGTGAGGCGGGCGGCTCGCCCCAGGCTCCGGGCGAGCGCCCGCCGCGCCCATCTTCGGAGCCGCCGAGGCCGGGCGCGGACGCCGGCGGGGCGGGAGGCGGGGCATGAGTCGCCGCTACCGCTTCGGGCCGATCGAGCGCCGGCCGCTGGTCGGGCCCCTGCGCACCGGCCAGTTCGTCGTGCTGGCCGCCGGGGCGGCTCTCGGCCTGCTCGCCCTCTACGCGCTGCGGAGCCTCATCGGGATGGTGGTGGCACTCGGCCTGCTGGGCGCGGCGACGGTCGTGATCGCGCTGCCGATCGAGGGTCGCACGGCCGAGGAATGGGCGCCGGTCGCGGCACGCTGGGCACTGCGCCGCCGCGCCGCAGGCGAGGGCTGGCGGAGCGCCTCCGCGGCGGCCGGGACCCGCGTCGACGCCGAGGGCGAGGCCCGCCACGAGCTCTCGCTGCCGCCCGAGCTGGCGGGCTTCGAGCTCCTCGCCGCCCCCTACGGCGGCGGCGAGGTCGGGGTCATGCGCGACGCCCGCGCCGGCACCTACACCGCCGCCCTCGCCGTCCAGGGCGGGCCCTTCATCCTCCGTGACCCGGCCGAGCAGGAGCGGGCGCTCGACGCCTGGGGTGACGTCCTCGCCTCGACCGCCCGCGACGGCTCGCCGGTGCGGCGGGTGCAGTGGCTCGAGCAGACCGCGCCGGCGCTCGGCGACGAGCTCGCCGCCCACTTCCAGCGCGGCCGCGACCGTGCGGTGCCGCTCGAGTCGGACCTGGTCCGCTCCTACGTCGAGCTGGTCGAGGCGGCGGCGCCGTCGGCGACCGAGCACGAGGTGCTGATCGCGGTACAGATCGACGAACGCCGAGGCGGCCGCGAGCTGCGCCGCCGTGGCGGCGGCGTCGAGGCCGCCTGCGAGCTGGCCCTGCGAGAGGCCGAGGGCCTCGCCGAGCGTCTCGCGATGGCCGACGTGACGGTCTCGGGCCTCCTGCGCCCGCGCCAGTACGCGGCACATCTGCGCGACGCCTACGACCCCTTCGGCCGCCGCGGGCGCGAGCGGCTGGCCCTCGCCGATCCCGGTCGCGAGGGAGTGGAGCCGGCTCTGATGGGGCCGGCGGCGGCCGAGGAGTCGTGGGCCCACTACCGCTCCGACTCGGCCTGGCACACCACCTGGTGGATCTCCTCCTGGCCGCGCTCGGACGTCGGGCCGATGTTCCTGGTGCCGCTGCTGATGGCGGCCGGGGTCCTGCGCACGGTCGCCGTGACGATCGAGCCGGTCCCCTACTCGGTGGCGATGCGCCGCGCCGAGGCGGCGCAGACCGCCGAGGTCGCCGACGAGATCGCCCGCGCCCGCCAGGGCTTCGTCACCACCGCCCGCACCCGCCGCCGCGCCCAGGCGGTCTCGCGCCGCGAGGAGGAGCTGGCAGACGGTCATGCCGAGCTCCACTTCTCGGGCTGGCTGCGCGCCGCGGCGCCGAGCCTCGCCGAGCTCGAGCGCGCCGAGGGCGACGTCGAGCACGCCGCCGCCCTCGCCCGCCTCGGACTGCAACGCGCCTACGGCGAGCAGGCCGCCGCCTTCGCCAACACCCTCCTCCTCGCCGGAGGCCTCAGGTGAGACGGCTCACCTGCGAGCGCCCCGGCCACAGCGCCACCACCGCCCACCTCTGCGCCGCCTACCCGTTCATCGCCGACGGCGGCCCCGGCCGCCCCGGCGTCTACATCGGCCGCGACGCCTACGGCGGCGCCTTCGCCTACGACCCCTGGCTGCTCTACCCGGAGTTCCTGCAGGGGCCGAACATGCTGGTGCTGGGCGGGATCGGCTCGCGCAAGTCGACGCTGGTCAAGAGCTACCTCTACCGCCAGATCCTCCACGGCCGCCAGGCCTGGGTGCTCGACCCGAAGGGCGAGTACGGGCCGCTGGCGCGATCGCTCGGCATCACCCCGATCTCCCTCCACCCGGGCGGCGAGATCCGGCTCAACCCGATCACCCGCCGCGGCGGCGCCGAGGGACAGCTCAGCCTGCTGCGCTCGGTCGCCGGGGCGGCGCTGCGGCGCGAGCTCGGCCCCGAGGAGGACGCGGGCCTCCGGGTCGCGCTCGCCCAGGTGAACGAGGAGTGCGGCGAGACGCGCGAGCCGACCCTGCCCGACGTGGTCGAGGCGCTGCTCCACCCGCGCGAGGCGATGGTCGCGGGGGTCTCGGCGGCGAGCGCCGCCGACCTCGCCACCGCCTGCCGTCAGTCTGCGCTCGCGCTGCAACGACTCTGCGCCGGCGACCTGCGCGGGATGTTCGACGGCGAGACCTCGCCGGGGATCGACCTCGACGCGGCGCTGGTCGTGATCGACCTCTCCGCGGTGCGGGACTCGGCGGCGCTCGGGATCCTGATGGCCTGTGCCGGCGCCTGGCAGCAGGCGATCCTCGGCGAGCGCAAACGCGCCGCCGAGGAGGACGGCGTCGCCGGCCCGCAGATGATCACCGTGGTCGAGGAGGGCTGGCGCCTCACCGGCCACATCGGCGCCGCCGAGTGGCTGCAGGAGAACTGGAAGCTCTGCCGCGGCTGGGGGATCCAGAACATCCTCGTCGTGCACCGCCTCTCCGACCTCGGCGCCTCGGGCGAGGAGGGCAGCCGCGAAGCGCGGATCGCCGAGGGGCTCCTCGCCGACGCCGACACGATCGTCATCTACCGCCAGGCGCCCGACCAGCGCGAAGCGATGCGGGCCGCGCTCGGCCGCAGCCGGAGCGAGGCCGAGCTGGTGATCTCCGCCCGGCCCGGCGAAGCGCTCTGGGTGGTCGGGCGCCGCTCCTTCCTCGTCTCCCACCGCGTCTCGCGGATCGAGCGCCCGCTCGTCTTCACCGACTGGCGGATGGGCGACGCACCACCTGCGGGTGCCTGATGGACGGGTCCGACGAGCACGGCCCCTACCTCGCGGCGGGTCTCGCGGCCGCGGCGCTCCTGGCGCTGATCTGGGCGACGGGGGCGATCGCCGGGGCGGTCTTCGGTTCGGGGCCGGCGCCGGTCGCGCCGGGCGAGACCTTGGCGGTCGCCCTGCGCCTCCCCTCCCACCTCGGCGACCCGCGCGCCGCCTGGCCGCCACCGGCCCGGGGGCGCCTGCCGGGCGCGGTCGGCGTCTACGTCAGCTTCGTGCTGCTGGCCCTGGTCCTCGCCGGCCTCGCCGCGCTCGTCATCCGCGTCCTCGGCGGCCTCGAACTCCCCTCCTTCTTCCGCGGCCGCGACAAGCCGCCGTCGGCCAGCTGGGCGACGGGCCGCGAGCTGGCGCCGCTGCGCGTCCCCGCCACGCGGCCGCGGCGGCTTACCCTGGGCCGCCGTGGCCGCGCGCTCCTCGCCGCCGAGCCGGGCCAGTCGGTGATCGTCCTCGGCCCGACCCAGACTCACAAGACCTCGGGCCTGGTGATCCCGGCCCTGCTCGAATGGGAGGGGCCGGTCCTCTGCACCTCCGTCAAGAGCGACCTGCTGGCGCCGACCCTGAAGCGCCGCGAAGCGCTCGGCGAGGTCTGGGTCTTCGACCCGGCGCAGGTCACCGAGCCGCTCGGCCGCGCCCGGGCGACGCCTCTGCCCGCCGCCCACGACTGGCCCGGTGCGCTGCGGGTCGCCCACTGGCTGGCCGGGGCGGCGAAGGCCGGTGCCGGGGACCTGCAGGACGCCGACTTCTGGTTCGCCAACGCCGAGAAGCTCCTCGCCCCCCTGCTCTTCGCCGCCAACCGCGAGAGGGGCTCGATGGAGCTGGTGGTCGCCTGGCTCGACGAAGGCCCGGAAGCCTGCGAGGCGGCGGTCGCGCCGATCCTCGCGGAGTCGGGCGAGGATCGCGCGGCCCGCGCCTTCATGGCGACCCAGAACCGCGAGGAGCGCCAGCGCTCCTCGGTCTACACCACCGCGGAGACGATCCTCGCCGCCTTCGCCGATCCGCGGGTCGCGGAGGAGACGGCGGGCGCCGACTACACGCCGCAGAAGCTCCTGGCCGGGCCGAACACGCTCTACCTGATCTCGCCGCGTAGCGAGCAGGAGCGGCTGCGGACCGTCTTCTCGGCCCTGATCCAGGAGCTGCTGGCGCTGGTCGAGGAGCGCTCTACTGCGCGGGGAGGCCCGATCGACCCCTACCTGCTTCTGCTGCTCGACGAGTGCGCCAACATCGCCCCCTTCCCGGGACTCGCCCAGACCGCGTCGACCGGCGCCGGACAGGGGGTGCAGCTCCTCACCGTCTTCCAGGACCTCGCCCAGGTGAAGGCGCGGTTCGGCAACTCGGCGGCGACGATCCTGAACAACCACCGCGCCACCCTGCTCGGCCGCGGGGTCTCCGACGTCGAGACCCTCGACTACTTCTCGCGGCTGATCGGCTCGGGCGAGTTCGAGCAGCGCTCGGTCTCGACCCAGAGCGGCGAGCGCGGGCATCGTTCCCAGACCGAAGGCGACACCTACCGCGAGCTGGCCCCCGCCCACCTCCTACGCCAGAGCGAGGCCGCGGGCGCCCTGCTGGTCTACGGCAGCCTGCCCCCGACGACGATCTCGCTGCGACCCTGGTACGAGGAGCCGGCGCTGCAGAGGCTGCGCGACAGGCCGGGCGTGGAGGCAGGGCGGTCCGAGGAAGGTGTGGTGTGAGGCCCTGGCCACCGTACGACCCCGGTTCTCTACCCAGGCGACGCCGGTCGGCCGACCGGTCTCGCGTCGACGCGAGACGAGCGTGGCGCGGCGGGTACGCTCAAATCCCGGGCGCAGCTCGCCAGGGCAGAGGCGCCGCCTCTGCCCGCAGAGGGCGACGTCATCGCTGATGATCGTGTGTCCAGGAGCTCCGAGATGCGGCCTCTGGATCGGGGGAGGCCCGACAGCTCCGGCGTCCCAGAGCTCCGTGAACCGTTCGACACGCAAGGCACGCAGAGACGATCCCTGAAGTCTCCGCAGGCTCTTGCGAACCGGACGCTATTGGCTCTGGACGCTTTTGGCTAGGAGTCGAATGCTGCGCCCGTGCCACGGATCGAGCCGAAGGTCGTCGTCGGGCGCAATATCGCCCGCCTGCGCCACCAGCAAGGACTGACCCAGGAGGAGTTGGCGCACCGTTGCGGTGTCCACCCGGTCGAGCTCGCCAGGGCCGAGCGCGGCCAACGTGACATGCGCGTCTCGACCGTCGCGAAGATTGCCCGCGGGCTCCAAGTCCCGGCGGCCGAATTGCTGGAGCGCGTCTAGAGCCTCGACCACACTGGCCGGGTCGTCCCCTCCGCCCGTACCAGTCCGGTCGCCTCCAGCACGCGCAAGTGGTAGGCGACGACGGACAGCTGCTCCTCGACCTCGCCGCAGATGACGGTGGTCGGCAGCTCCCGTCCCCCATCAAGGCAGCCGAAGATCCGGGATCGCAAGGGATGAGCCAAGGTATTCTTCCGTCGCTTGTCGTCGCTCATCTGATCCATTCAGGAATGCGACGAGTATTCTAGCCAATAAGGTTAGATAGTAGAGATGGACGTCCACTGATCATCGGTAGGCGCGCCGCGCCTACCACCCTGGGACCGAAACCAGCGGCGGCCCGCAGACGGGCTCGAGCATCGCCACGACCCCTGAGGGCAAGTGGAACTCGAGCGAGATCGGCTCCTCGTCGGGTTCGAGCAGGAGGACCTCGGTGTCGATCGGGTCGAGCATCAGCCCCTGGCGCTCATCGATCAGCAGGTTGACGGCGCTGTGGTCGGGCGGCAGCGTCTGCACCCGGGTCAGCCGCCCCTGCAGCATCGCGCCGCCGAAGGTGCCGTGGAAGTTCACCAGCACGCGCACCTCCTGCCCGAGCAGGTCCTGCAGCCGGGCGAGGGCCTCGGCGAACTCGATCGTCCTCACGGCGCTCATGGGGGACGAAGGGGTGAGGCTCACGACTCTTCCCCCCCTTGCCCGAACATCCGTCGCAGGCGCAGGCGACCCTCGTAGGTGGAGCGCTTGACCTTCGAGTACGTCCAGCCCTCGATCGCCGCGATCTCCTCGAAGGAGTAGCCGAGCGCGAGGAGGATCAGGGCCCGCCGCTCGTCGGGCTTCAGCATCCCGAGCGCGGCGGCGAAGCCGGCGACCTGCTCGGCCGCCTCGATCAGCTGTCCGGGACCGCGGCGCTCCTCCGCCGGCTCGACACCGTGCCCCGCCTCGATCTGCTGGGTGGAGACCTCCTCGACGACGGCGCGGCGTTCGCGGCGCCGGCGGGCGATCGCCCAGGCGCAGCGCTTCACCACGACCAACATCCAGCGCCGCGCCTCCTCGATGCCGTCGCCCTCGAAGTGGAGGAGAAACTGCACGCAGGCGTCGCCGAGCGCGTCCTCGGCGTCCTGGGGCCGCTCGGAGTGGAAGTGGGCCTGACGGCGGAAGCGCGCGCCGTGCTCGCGCATCAGTCGGTCGAGGAGGCGGGAGTTCCGTTCCTTCCGTGGTCGGTGGTGCTGTCGCCGGGAGGCCATGCGGCCCCGCCGCACGCCGCAGGCGTGCCAGGATCGGGCCGCTCGGCCTCCCGGCGACAGCCGTTCCGCTACTGCTCGGCATCACCCAGGTTCCCGTGGCATCGGCTTTGGCTTCAACCTTTCGCCCTCATCTCGGTGCCGCCCGCGCCCCGCTAGAGACAACCTTTAGGTGCGTGCAATAGAACCGCAGCCCGCGATGCACCTCGATCTGTCGTGGGACCTCAGCCTCGAATGGAGCACGATCACCTCGATCACGCTCCCGATCCTGATCGGGGTCGCCTACTTCTACCGCGTCGGCCGACTGCGCGAGCGCGGCCGCCAACCGAGCCTCTGGCGCCAGGCCAGCTTCACCACCGGCCTCGCGGTGATCGTCCTGGTGACCGTGGGGCCGATGGACGACCTCGCCGACAACTTCGTCTGGGGCCACATGGTCCAACACACGATCCTGCTCGAGGAGGACTCGCTGCTGCTGGCGCTCGGGTTGACCGGGGCGGTCCTCGGGCCGATCCTAAGCAGGCCCGGCTTCAGCCATCTCCGCGGCTTGACCCACCCGGTGGTCGCGGTGGCGCTCTGGGCCGTAGTGATGTTCGGCTGGCACGCTCCACCGGCCTACCAGCTTGCCGCCGAAAACGAGGTCGTCCATCTGTGTGAGCACGCCAGCTTCATCGCCGCCGGTGTGCTGATGTGGGTGGCCCTGCTCGGTCCGTTCCCGAAGCCCGAGTGGTTCGGCAACGGGGCGAAGGCGATCTACGCCGCGGGCATCCACTTTTCGAGCATGGTCCTGGCCAACATCCTGATGTGGTCGGGGACGGTCTTCTACACCTTCTACGTCGCCAGCGACGAAGCCCACAATCTCAGCCCGATCACCGACCAGAGCCTCGCCGGGGTCGTCCTGATGATCCAGAGCGCGACGACGATGTTCGCCATCCTCGCCTGGCTGGTCCTCCGCTGGGCACAGCAGGACACCGAACGCCAGGAGCTGATCGACCTCGCGATCGAACGCGGCGTCGACCTCGACGAGCGACGCGCCGGTCGCGCCGTCGCCGCGGGCCGCGCCGCCGAACTGCGTAACCGCCTCCTGTCCTCGGACGGGCGGACCCCGAAGGCGAGTTGAAGATCGCCGGGGACGACAGATCGCAGCCTGCGGCCTTCGCGGCGGTCCTCGTGGTTCTCCTCGCCGTCGCGCTGGCCGGCTGCGGAGGTTCCTCCGGCGGGACCAGCCTTCCCGCGCGGGAGTCGGCAGCCAACTACGGGACGGTGATCGACCAGCCCGTGCCGGCGGCGCTCGACAGGCTGCCGATGACCAATCAGCACGACGAAAAGGTCAGCCTCGGCGCCTTCAAGGGAAAGACCGTGATGCTGGTCCCGTTTCTGACGCTCTGCGCCGACATCTGCCCGTTCACGACGGGCATCCTCCTCCAGGTCGAAAAGGCGCTCCAGGCCGACAACGCCGACTCGAAGGTTGAGATCGTGGAGCTCTCGGTTGATCCTCACCGCGACACGGTGGCCCGTCTCGCCGCCTACGCGAAGCTCACGCACGCGGGCTGGCAGCTGGTCAGGATGAGCCCCGCGGACCTGGCGAAGTTCCAGAAATTCTTCGAGTTCACCTACATCAAAATCCCCGAGGACAATCCGCCCGACATCGACTGGATGACTGGCAAGCCGCTGACCTACGACATCGACCACTCCGACAACTACTTCGTGATCGACCCCGAGGGCAACGAGCGGATCGTCGAGGACGCGGCGCCCGACTACACGGGGAAGCTAAATCCGAAGCTCCAGAAGTTCCTCAGCGCTGAAGGGCGAAAGCATCAAAAGCACCCACCACAACCGGACTGGACCACCGCCGCCGCCCTGGCTGCCCTAGGACATGTGATGCACCGGGAACTTCCGGCTTCGGCTGAGTAAGCGGCTCTGACGGATGGGCACTCGGGTGGACCTCCGGCCGTTGTGGAGCGCCATCGGTCGCCGCAATGCAACGCTCAGCGAAGTAACTGAGTCGAAGTAACTCGTAGCCGCTACGGAACGATCTCGAGCGAGCGCTCCGCCGCCTGCACCCGCTCGTGCTCGAGCTGCTGCTGGATCCGGGCGAGTCGCCGCTGGGCCTCCTGGCGCTCCCGGCGCCGCGCGGCGTCGCCCGAGCGCGGCCCGAGCGGGTCACCGTCGGACGAGGTGATCCCGTGGCGCTGGCGGAAGGCGTGGATCAGGTCGGCGCCGTCATCCCAGGCCCGCGCCAGGGCCGGGTCCTTCGGGAAGGGGCCGAGCGCCTCGAGGATCGGCGTCGTCGGGTCGAGCTTCTCGGCGGCGACCTGCCTGCGGCGCAGGTGGAGCATCCGCTCCTCGACCAGGCGCAGCTCGAAGCGGGCCTCGGCGGCCCGTGCGGCGGGGGCGGGCTCCGCCGCCGCCGCACGGGCCAGCTCGCCACGCTCGGCCTCGAGGCGCCCGAGCTGGGAGGTGCCCTGGCGCTCGAGCGTCGCGAGCCGCTCGGCGGCGGCGCGGTCGGGCGCGGCGGCCCGTTCGGTGGCGAGCGCCTCCATCCGCGTCCTCCCGGCGGCGATCCGCGCGTCGAGGGCGCCCAGCCGTTCGGCCGCGGGCGAAGGCCCTCCCGCCTCGGCCAGCGTCCGCTCGAGCTCGGCGCGGCGGCGGGCCAGCTCGACCGTGCCGAGGGCCTCCAGGCGCTTGCGCGCGTCGACCTCGACCGCCGGGTACTCGCTCGCCACCCGCTCGGCACCGTGGCGGAGATCGTGCAGCGGGTCGACGATCTCCCGTCTCCCTGGACCGAGCTCGGCGTCGGTCAGCTGGGTCGCGGCGACGCCGTAGGCGACCGTCTCGCCACGGGCGCGGGAGGTCGCGACGACGAAGTCCTCGCGGCTGATCCCCGGGTCGAGGAGGACGAACGCCTCCTCGAAGGTCTTGCCCTGGACGGCGTAGGTGGTCAGCGCGTAGGCGTGCTGGATCGCCGGGTCGCCCTCCGGCGTCGCCCTCGCCAGGTAGCGCGCCCCGAGCACGGCGCCGCCCTCCTCGCCGCCGAGGCGGCGGACCGTGAGGCTGCCCTCGCCGCGGTCGACGTCGACGATCTCCCAGCGCTCGCGGTTCGACACCTCCGGGGTGTTGACCCTGGTCAGGATCCGGTCGCCGACGTTGTATTCGCGGTCGGCGACGACGAGGCCCTCGCCGAGTTCGCCGCAGGCGAGGCGAAACTCGCGCGCCGTCTCGTTCAGCCGCTCGACGTCGTCGTTCCGCCGCGCGATCATCACCGCGTCGGAGCCGGCGGCGAAGGTGCGGTGCCAGTCGAGCGCGAGCGCCCCGAGCGCCTCCTCGTGGGTGTCGGCGATCCGCAGTCGCTCGTTCGCGGCGAGCACGTCGAGGGCGTCCGAGCCGCGCCCCTCATGTGCGAGTTCGACAACCTGCCGGTCGACCTCCTCGCGCTGGCGCCGGATCTCGGTCAGCTCGATCGTCTCGAGGCGGCGGGCGAGGTGGCCGTAGATGCCGCCCGGCCCGACCGCGCCGATCTGGTGCGGGTCGCCGATCAGCACCAGCTTGCCCTCGCAGCGCTCGATCAATGCCAGCAGCGCCGCAGCGTGCGGCGTCGACATCGCGCTCGCCTCGTCGACCACGATCACCGCCCCCGGCGGCAGTGGCTCGAGGCCCTTCTCGATCCGTTCGGAGGTGAGCATCAGGAGCTTCGTGATCGAGACCGCCGGCAGCCCCACCCCTTGGATCTCGTTCGTCGCGCTCTTCGCGGTCGAGACCCCGATGCCGCGGAACCCGCCCGCCGACCAGCCCTCGGCGGCCGCCTTCAGCGCCGTCGTCTTGCCGGTCCCCGGCAGCGCCGCAACGGTGATCACCCGCTCGCCGCCGGTGGTCAGGCGGGCGACCATCTCCGCCTGCTCGGCGCCGAGGTAGCGGTGACGATCGAGCACCGCCCCGAGCGTCGCCTCGTCGATCCGCGCGGCCCCGGCGCCGGTCCCCCCGACCGCCGCGTCGACCACCCTGCGCTCCATCTCCCAGAGCCGCGGGGTCGTGTAGTAGGAGGCGCCGAGCGGCTCGTGGCCACGGTGGATCTCGACCAGTCGGTCGCCGGCGAGGAGCCTCGCGACCGCGCGCTCGAGCGCCTCGGCGTCGGCCCCCTCGCGCAGCTGCGAGGCCAGCGTGCAGAGCAGGTCGCGGCGGTCGAAGTGACTGTGGTGCTCCTCGAGCTCGGTCAGCGCCGCGTCGACCTCCTCGGGTCCGATCGGCCGCGGCCGACGCGGGCGCGAGCGGGCGATGGCGCGGTCGATCGAGGCCTCGTCGGTGCCGAACTCCGCCGCCCGCGCGATCCAGTCGGCGCGCTGGTTGTCGAAGGAGACCCCGTAGTCCTTGGCCTCCCGGGTCTGGTAGGCGGCGACCACGGCGGCGGCGGCCGTGTTGACCCCGAGTTCGGCCAGCCGCTCGACGATCTCCGCCCGGCGCTGGGAGAAGTGCTCGATCTCCCCGCGGGAGAAGAGGTGCAGGTCGGCGTGGCCGTTCCTGACCTCCCCCCACTCGAGCCCGAACCGCCGGGTGATCCCGGCCCGCAGCTCCGCCTGGTAGACGTGGCCCGCCGCCTTCGCGTCACGCAGGAGCGGCGAGGAGCGCTTCGGGTTGGCGAGAGATAGCCACTTGCCGTCCGACAGCGCCCGGGTCATGTTGCTGGTCACGACGTGGGTGTGGATCGAGGGATCCCCGGCCCGGCTGGAGCGGTGGAGGAAGCCCATCCCGACGAATCCGGCGCCGGGCTCGAGCCGCATCCCGCCCTTGCCGCGGGCGACCCAGCAGGCCTCTCGCTCGAGCCGGGCCATCCCGGCGGCGACCGCCTCGGCGTGGATCCCGAGCACCGCCGCCCGCACCTCAGGCGAGCCGATCGCCCACAGCAGCGAGACCGACTTCGGCGCCGAGAAGCGCACGTCGTAGCCGAGCGTCGGCTCGGACTTCCGCTCCCGTCCCTGGGTGTCGGTGTAGGTCCGGCGCTCCGGGCGGGCGACCAGCGTCGTCCCGGTTGAGGGGTCCTGACCGGCGAGGATGGCGCCGTAGTCCTCGCCGTCGACCACGCCTTCGAGGCCCAGCTCCCCGGCCAGCGAGCCGAGCCAGTAGCCGGGCGCCTCGCCCGGTTCCGTGTAGTAGTCCTCCTCGCCGTCGCGCACGGCGGCCAGCCAGTAGCCCGCGTTGCGGGCGCCGATCTTCGTCACTCCGACCATGCCCCTGTTGGCCAGCGGGAGCGGCCCTTGCACCGGGTGGGACCGGAGGGTCCGTAATGTGTCGTGCTCTTTGGCTTTGTCTCTGACTGTGGCTTGGACTGCCTGCCTGCTGCCTCCTTGCCTGCCTCTCACTGGCCTTCTGAGCTCTGGCCTTGACTCTGGCTCTTGCCTTCTGGATTGCCTGGCTTGTGACTGGTTGGCTTCTTCTGCTTGCTGACTCTTTGCCTTGACTGGCTTGGCTTTCCTGGCTTCTTTCCTTGCCTGCCTTCTGGGATCGGGCGAGGGCAGGCGGGCGGGCGCCAGCCCGCTCGCCTGCCCGAGCCGCGTGGCGGTGGCGGTCGTGGCCGTCCGGACGGACGCCGGGGCCGGGAGGACGGAGCGGGTGAGGCCGTCGCCGAAGAACGGCGAAGGTGTCGCCGGAGCGGGTCGCGCCCCGGCCCGGCCTGGTGGGCGAGGAACCGGGGTCGCGGGTCATCTCGCCAGGATGGGCCTCCCTGCACCGGGTCTTCCCGGCGCTCTCCTCACCCGCCCACCTAGCCAGCCCGAGGCGGCGACGGGCGGACCGCGCACCGAGCGCAGCGAGGGGAAGGGCGCAGCATTTGCGCGGGCCGGCCGGCGCCGCGAAGCTGCGGCAGGTGGGCGGGGTCGATCAGGCGCGGAGCCGGGCCGCCGCCCAGATCGCCGCGCGTCTCAGGGTGTGGGCGTGGCAGGGGCCGGGCTGCCGGCACCAGCAGCCGAGCGTCTCGTGCTCAAGCTCGGCCATCCGGTCGAGCGGGATCAGCCCGCGCCGCAGCCGGTCGGCGAGCCAGAGTTCGTGTCGGCGGATCGCCTCGGCCAGGGTCGGCACGACGATCACACCGGCGACCCGGCTGGGCCGGTGAGAGTAGGGATTGCCCCACTCCCCCGGCTCGCCGGTGCGCGGATCGCGCCCCCGACCGACGTAGCGGTCGTAGGGCGCCTCCATGCAGTGGACGACGCCGCCGCTCATGGCTCCCGCACGTGGATGCACTCGGCCTCGGCGGCGCGGATCATGTGCCGGGTGCCGGGCGAGTCGCCGAGCGGGTAGGCGAACAGTTCCTCCGGGCGGAGGAGCAGCATCGCCTCGTTGCGTCGGTAACCGGCCGGCTTCCCGAAGTGGTCCCAGAGCGCCGGGACCGTGGCGACGTGGAGGCCGCGAATCGGGGCCTCCCGACGGACGATGGAGTCGAGGCCGGGTGCGCCTCCCTCGATCACCACGGAGCCGGCCGGGAGGGAGTCGAGGTCGCGGCAGACCGGCTCGGGGTCGCCCCACCGGCGCGAGCCGGAGAAGAGGACCACCCGGGGCGGGGCGTGACGGGTGTTCATGCCACACCCCCCGCGACCGGCGCCGTCGACGCCGATCCAGGCACCGCATCGCGATAGGTCTCCACCAGGCCGACCGCCCGGCGGAGCCGCCGATGGTTGCGCCCCGCCCGCTCGCAGCACGGGCAGAACTCGGGCGCGTTGCGCTGGCGCTTGATCCGGCGCTCGTCGCGGCGGGTGCCCGACCAGCAACGCGCCACCCTCCAGGTGATGCCGCGCCGGGCGACCTCCGCCATGAAGGCGCTTCCCCGCCCTCGCGCATGTTCTTCGATCCGCCGCGCAAGCTCGGGCGTCCAACCGAGGTAGTGGGTCGCGAGCACCGGGCCGTCGCGCCCGTCGCGGACCCACAGGCCGCCGTCCAGATGGATCAGGTAGATGACGCCCTCCGGGGAGGCGGCGGCGCTCATGCGGCCACCGCCGCCGGGAGAGGATCGCCGGCGCCGACGTCCGCGCCGCCGGCGGGGTCGGTGCCCTGCTCCTGCCCGGGGTCGTCCTCCTCGACCGGCGCACGCTCCTTCAGCTTCACCGGCTCGGTCACGACCACCTCCTGGCGCCGGGCGCCTTCGCGCTCCGGTCCCACGTCGCCGATCAGCTCGACCACGTCGCCGACGTGGAGGGCCGCCGCGCACCTCCTGGCTTCGTCGGCCCGCAGCGGCCGGCCGGCCTCGGGGTAGCCGCCGTCCTTGACGTAGAAGGTGATCTTGGGCGGGCTGCTCGCCGGACCGGGAGGATTCCCGATCACGGTGATCCTGCAGACCCCGATCCCGTCGTCCAGTTCCCGCCATCGTGAGATCCCGCAGATCGGCGCCAGCGCGAACGTCCGCAACACCGGGCCGCGCTCCTTCGTCTGCCGACTCGTCTTCGTCTTCTCTGCCATCTGATCGCTCCTTTTCTCGCTCGCTCGGCCTCCTGCCGACTTGGAAGCGAAGAAGCCCGGGACCGAGCCGCGCGCACCGAGCGCCAGCGAGGGAAAGGGAGCGCAGCGACCTTGCGCGCGGCGAGGCCCGGGCTACGATGCGGAAAGTCGGCAGGAGACTCCGCGAGCGCCGAGCTCATGGGAGGACCCCGGCCCGACCCGACATAAGAAAAAGGGCCCGGCGCTTTCGCACCGGGCCCTGGCGGGAGAAGGTCGAAGACTAGAACGGGATGTCGTCTTCCCCGCCGCCGCCTCCGACCGCGACCGGGCCGAAGTCCGAATCGTCCGCCGGTACATCGGAGGACCGGCTCGCACCCTTGCCGTCGGAGGCGCCCTCGCGCGAGCCGAGGAACTGGACGGTGTTGGCGATGATCTGCACCGCCTGGCGTTTGCCGCTGCCGTCTTTGGCCTCCCACTCACGCCAGTCGAGCCGGCCCTCGATCGCCGCCGGGCGACCCTTCGCCAGGTACTCCGCGCAGTTGTCGGCCAGCCCTCCGAAGACGACGACGTTGAAGTAGTTCGGCTTGTCCTCCCACTGGCCGGTCTGGCCGTTCTTGCGCCGGCTGTTGACGGCGACCCGCATCTCGCAGACCGAGGTCCCGCCGCCGGTGCTACGCAGCTCGGGGTCCTTGGTCAGGTTTCCGGTGATGACCACGACGTTGACGTTGCTCGCTGCCATTTGGTGCCTCCTTCGAGAGGTGGTTCGGTTGACGACCCCAGGTAGGGCGCGTGACCGGGCGCGCGGAGCGAGCCGGAGACGGATGTCGGAGGTGAGGGAGCCCCGCCTGCGGGGCCGCAGCGCGCCCGGCTCGTGCCACCCTGGTGGGAGTCGATCGGGACGCCTCTCCGGGGTCGCGGACATGCAGACGTTGGCCGGTGAGTCGCCACCTTGCACCGGGTCCGCCCTCGATCCGCCCTCACTCGAGATCGGCGAGGGTCGCGACGATCCAGGGCAGCTCCCCGTTGACGAGCGGCACCTCCTCCGGCCATAGCGCCGCCCAGGTGTGGAGCTCGGCGAGGCTCAGCCCGCCGTCCTCGTAGGCGCCGAGGCGCCCACCCGGACCCAGCGCCGCGAGGCGCTCGGGGATGCTCCGCGTGGTCGGGTGGAGCAGGGTCTCGGCCATCTCGGGCCTCCTTCGTGCGGGCCCCGCCGGATGCGGGGCCGGTGTCGCCCGGCCGCACGCGGAGCGTGCGAGAATCCGGCGATCGGCCCCCGGCGCCTGGATGGGAGGAGGAGCCGCCGGCGCTCAGCCGACGCCCGCCGCCATCTCCTCGTCGGCGCCGGCCGGTCGGTCCACCGGAAGGACCGCCTCCTCGAGCCGGCGGGCGAGCCGGTCGATCATCTGCGCGAAGCGCTCGATCTCCCCACCCTCTCCCCAGCTCGCGACGTAGGGGACCGAGAAGCCGGCCGTCTCGAGGCCTACCGCGGCGCAGACGCCGAAGGCGACGCTCTCGACAACCACCTCCTCCTCGCCGTAGCCGAGCTCGGGATCGCCCTCGGCGCGGTCGCGGCGGACGAGCGCGTGGGCGAGCTCGTGAAGGAGCGTCTTCACGCGCGCGTTGGCGCAGACGCCGTCGACCGTGATCGCGAGGGTCGTCGGGCTGTAGGCACCGGTGGCGGAGCCCTGGATCGGGACGAAGTCGACGCGCGAGCCGATCGAGGCGGCGAAGGCGACCAGGGGGTCGATCAGGTGGGCGAGCGAATCCCCGGAGACCGGCACGATCGGCGGGTCGAGCTCGACCCGCTCGCCGTCGAAGTCCGGCAACGGGTCGACCTGGGAGCGGTCGAAGACCGCGACCGTCATGTAGAAGCCCTCGGGCTCGGTGTCGGGGTCGGCGCCCGCCGCGCGCCAGCGCCGGATCGCCTCCTTCGAAGGGTCGCAGTGCTTCCAGATGCGGATCCCGTGCTCGCCGCGCCGCACGCAGTAGCCGAGCCCCAGCCAGCGCTTGAAGCCGGCGACCCTGGTGGCGCCGGGTCGCTGGTGGGCGATCAGCAGCTGGTTGCGCCACGAGTAGGTGTGGAAGTGGCGCCGCACCTCGAGCCAGCGGCGCCAGCCCTCGCTGCTGCGTAGCTCCTGCACCGCCGCGGCCATGCGGCGCCGGTCCTCGGCCCTCCTCGCGGCCCGCTCGGCCTCGCTCGACCGGGCGCGGCGGGAACCTCTCCTCTTCGCCATGACGTCCTCCTCGCGGTCTCGGCCCGCCCCCCGTGGGCGGGCGACTCGCCGACCGGATGCACGGCGCAGCCGTGCGAGGATCGGGAGGCGTCGCCCGCCCACGGGAAAGGGGCGGCGGGAACGGCCGCGGCCCGTCGTCGCGGCGAGGGCGGGCGCCCGGTGGCCGACCGTGCTATACGAACATGTGTTCGCATGAGCGAGATCGCCTGTGTCGCCATCCCCCGCTTCGCCCTCGTCGCCTCCTGCGGCCCGCGGCGGGTGGCGGAGGAGCCGCTCGTGCTGCTCCGCGGCGGCGGCGCGAACGCCACGGTGATCGAGGCCTCCTGGCGGGCCGAAGCCCGCGGCATCGCGGCCGGCATGTCGCGGGCGCAGGCGCTCGCCCGCTGTCCCGTCCTGCGCCTGGCGGTGCCCGACCCGCTGGCCGCCGAGGAGCTCTGGGCGCGCGTGCTGGCGCGGCTCGAGGCGCTCGGCGCGGCGGTCGAGCCGGGCCGCCCGGGCGAGGCCTTCTTCGCGCCGGCGGGCCTCCTGCGCCTGCACCACACCGACGTCGCCGGCGTCCTCGCCGCGGCGAGGCGGGCGATGCCGCTGCGCGTGCGGAGCGCCGCCGCCCCGAGCCGCTTCGCCTCCTTCGTCGCGGCCGTCGTCGACCGCCGGCTCGCGGTGGGGATCGCCGCGGAGGGGGAGCGGATCGTCGGACAGGGCGCGCTCTGCGGGTTCCTGCGCCGTTGCCGGTCACCGCGCTCGCGATCGGCCCCGGGCTCCCCGACGAGGAGGCGGTCGGCCTGGTCGAGAAGCTGGAGCGGCTCGGGGTCCGGACGCTCGGGGCGCTCGCCGACCTCGGCCCCGATCAGCTCGCCGACCGTTTCGGCCGGCTCGGACTCTCCGCCCTGCGGATCGCCCGCGGCGAGGACCGCGGGCTGCGCCCGCGCGAGGTGCGCGAGGAGCTCGCCGAGGCGCTCGAGCTGCCCGACGGCGGCGCCGCCGGGGCCCAGCTCGAGCACGCCCTCGGGCTGCTGGTCGAGCGTCTGCTGGCGCGGCCCGAGCGCCGCCGGCGGACGCTCCTCGCCGTGCGGCTCTCGGCGCGTCTCGACTCGGGCGGCAGCTGGTCCGTGGCGCAGGCGCTCGGCCGACCGAGCGCCTAGGCGGCGGCGATCGGCCCGCTGCTCGCGCGCCGGCTGGAGGAGCTGCCCGGGCCGCCCGTCCTCCTCGCCCTGCGGGCGACCTCGCTCGGCCCGGCCGACTCCGACCAGCTGCGGCTGCCCGACACCGGCGTGCGCGAGGGCGAGGGGCGCCTTGAGCAGGCGATCCGCGAATTGCGGGCGTTGCAGGGCCCCGAGGCGATCCTCGACCTCGTCGAGGTCAAACCCGACTCCCACGTGCCGGAGGCGTCGTCGGCGCTCGTCCCCTTCTCGGCCGAGCGCCGTGCGCGGCGGCGCCGGGAGCGCGAGGTCAACGCCGCCCTCGCCCCGCGGCCCGACACATCGCCATGAAGCTCGGGTGCAGGCCCAGCGGGGCGCCGAGGTCGCGCAGCTGCGCCTCGGCGTTCGTGCCCGCCTCCTCGGCGGTCTCGGCGAGGACCCAGACCGTCGAGGCGCCGCGCCCGTACTCCCACCAGCCCTCGGCGGGAGGGCCGAGCAGGTCGAGCCGGCGGGGGACGCCGGCCGTCATCCCTCCACCTCGGCCGCCGGCGCGCCGTCCCGGCCGGGGGCGGGACGCAGCTCGACCCGGTGCTCGACGGCGAGGTTGCCCCAGGGATCCCACCCGCCGTCGAGGTCCCAGGCGCGACCGTGGCTCGGCCAGCCTTCGCCGACCTCGCGCGCCAGGCGCCCGGCGAGCTCCTCGGCGCTCGCGGCGACGATCAGGTTGCCGTTCGCCGAGTACATGGATTCGGCCGAGCCCTCTGAGGTGACCGCCGCGTAGCGGGCGACGGGCTCGCGGCAGGCGAGCTGGGCGGCGGTGCCCTCGTCGTGGATCATCTCGGTGTGCTGGTCGGCGATCGCCGCCAGACGCTCCAGACGCCGTCCCTGGACCTCGCCGGGGGCGGGACTCATCGCCCCGCCCCCCGGTCGCGGTCCTCCTCGGCGGAGTCGTCGGCCCAGTGGGCGCCGGATCCGTAGCCGCCCGTCTCGCGGGCGCGGACCCGCGCGCCGTCGCCCCGGCGGGTCGTCATGTCGCGCCTCACCTGGGCGATCTCCCGGCGACGATCGTCCAACTCCGTCGGCGCGAACTTCTTCAGCTTCGCTATCTCTCCACTGGCCGCCCTCCGCGTCTCGGGCCAGGCGAAGGACCTGCCGGTCATCTCCTGGAGCCGCCGGAGGTAGGTCATCTGTGCAGGGGTGGGTTTGGGGTGCTGCCGTGGGTTGTCCATGCCCCGGGCAGAGCGGGCCGGAGGAGGCCGGCCTGCCGGCCGGGGGAGGTCTGCTACGCCTCCGGCATGGACAACCCACGGCAGCACCACGGGAAGACGCCGTGACCCGCGACCGACCGCTTCCGCCGACATCGGGGCGGGGCCCCTCCGACCGCCCCGCGGGCATCCGGCTCCCCGTCGGCGCGGCCCTCCCGCCGGCCGCCCCCGCGGCCGGACACCTCGCCGCCCGCCGGCGGCCTCAGTCGCCCTCCTGCCAGCTGACCGTGAGGTCGAGCGCGTCCACCTGGGGGCCGAGCCCCGCCGCCTCCAGCCGCTCGCCGATCTCGGCGAGGACGCCGGTGAGCGAGAGGGCGTCGGCCTCGGCGAGGGTCGCGCCGACCGTGCCGTCGGCGAAGAGGGCCGAGCAGATCGCCTGGTATCGGCGCCCAGGCAGACCCGACCGCTCATCCGCGGAGACGCCGCCCGGTAGCGGCACACGGCGCCCGGCGACGGCGGCGCGGGCGTCGGCGACGATCCGCCCCAGCCAGCGCAGCGTGTAGGCGACCGGGTCCTCGCCCGGCTCCGGCCGCAAGGCGAGCTCGGGACCGGCGAGTTCGACCCCGGCGCCCGGGTCGACGACGAGGACCGGGTGCGGTTCGGCCCCGGTCGAGACGTGGACGCGGAGTCCCGCCCCGGGTCTCCCGACCTCGATGATCCCGCCCTCCACCGCGGCGAGGAGCGTGCCGCGCAGCTCCTCGGGGTCGGCGTAGGGGCTGAGCGCGCCGATCACGCCGTCGGGATCGCGCAGCTCGCGCTCGGCTGCCTCGCGGTCGAGGGTGAAGGCCGGCTCGTCCTGCGACGGGCGGCCGAACGCCTCGGCCTCGGCGAAGCTGACCAGGGTGTCCTCCAGCGGGAAGAAGGCGCCGCATGCGCGGCAACGCCACTCCGGGCGCCCGCCGGTGGGTGGGTCGATGTCGGGGCTCTGGCACTCGGGGCATCTGGGTTCCATCGTGGACCTCCTGTGACGGCTCCCGGGGCCGGCGTCAGCCGTCCTCGAGCAGGCCGTAGGCGAGTCCCTGCCAGTCGGGCACCCGATAGGGCCGTCCCTCGGCGTCGCGGAAGCGCGAGCCGCCGATCCAGGTGAGCACGCCGTGCTCGCTGCCGTCGGTGAAGGCGAGCGGCCGCGCGAAGCGGACCCGCTGGCCGACCCGGGGGCGGCCACGGGCGAGCCGCGCCCGGCAGCGTCGGCGCCAGTCCCGCGCGCCGTCGTTGACCGGCTCGCTCAGCAGGTCGAGGATCCGCGCCGGGCAGCGATCCTGGACCGGGCCCTCGTCCTCGCCGGCAGGCTTCGTGCAGAGGACACCGTCGCGTCGCTCGGCGAGCAGCACGAGGCCGAAGACGTACTCGCCGTCGGCCGAGCGCACGGCGGCGTAGATCACGGTCCCGTAGCGCGCCGTCGCGATCACCCGCCCGGCGAACTCCTCACCGAGGTCGAAGGCGATCGCGGCGCGCGAGCTGAACGGCCCGTCGAGCGCCCCGCAGGTCCAGCCCATGATCAGGCCTCCCCGCCCTCGCGCCGCGCCTCGGCCGCCCGCAGGGCGGCGAGGCCCGGGAGCAGGCCGTTGGCATGCTCCAGCAGGTGGGCGATCGCCGCGCGGCACTCCTCGAAGGTCTCGTCGAACGGACAGGCGACGTCGCGTGCCTCGAGCGAGTAGGAAGCGACCTGGCGAAGCGGCGCGGGCGGCTGACCCTCACGCTCGCGGACCGCGACCATCAGGCAGTCGTCGCCCAGGACGTAGAGGTTGACCTCGACGCCCTCCGGCCCGCGGATCGCCTCGGCATCGAGCGCCTGCCAGAAGCGCTCGGCGATCGCCGCCGCGAAACCGCCCTCGTGCTCGTTGTCGATGCCGAAGAGCTCCTCCTCGGAGGAGATGACGTGGGCCGCGAGGCGGGCGGAGTCGAGCCAGAAGCGCTCCGCCCCGGTCGTGGTTGATCGGGACATCGGTGGACCTCCTGTGTCGTGGCGCGGCGGGGTGCCGGGCCGATCGCGGCCGGTGCGCACGGCGGAGCCGTGCGAGGCTCGGTCGCGTCGGCCCGGCGCCGCACGCGGGCGGCGGCGTTCAGACCTCCTCGCCGGGGGTAGGGGACGGTCCGGGAAGGGACCGGCGGGCCAGCTCCTCGAACTCGGCGAGGCGGACGACGTTCCCTCTCGCCCACGCCTCACGGACCGCCTCCTGGCGGCGGTCGCGCGCCTCCTCGATCCGCCCCTCCAGCTCGGCGATCTCGGTGTCGATCGCCACGATCCGCGCGGCCTCCTGCGGCCGCGGCCGTCGGCAGACCTTCTTGATCCCCGCCGCGCTCGCCTGCGCCCTCGCCTGGTCACGGGAGCGGGTGGACTCGAAACCGCGGGCCGTCGTCCCCTCGCGGACGATGACCTCGAAGACGGCGCGGTCGCGCCTCTCGGTCGATGCCATGCGCCTGATCGGGATGCCGCCGATCGTCGACTGTCGGCCCGCCTGCCTGAAGATCACCGGATGCTGCACGGTGATCTCCTCGGCGAGGACGTAGGGGGACCGTCCGTCGCCGCGCCCGCGGCGGACCCTCACCAGGAAGCGGGTCATCGGGACGCACCCCCCTTCGCTCCCCCCGGCTCGGGCGCGTCGAAGTCGACCAGCCCGGGGCCGCCGTGGAAGATCGCGACGATCTCCAGTTCGACGTCAACCTCGTCGCACCGGTCTTCCTCGAAGTCCTCGTAGGCGAAGTCGAGGGCGGCCTCGGCCC
This sequence comes from Actinomycetota bacterium, assembly GCA_018268695.1. Next base: position 5,585 of record JAFDWD010001125.1, on the reverse strand, counting down.
GTCGGGGGTGCGGACGGTGGTGACGTAGGGCGCGCCGCCCCGGCCGCGACAGCCGACCACGGTGTAGGCGCGCCGTCGGGAGGCCTCCGCCGCGTCGGCCTCGCTGGCGGCGCTCCGGGTCCGCTCGTCTAGCTCGATCCAGCGGCGCACCAGGACGGCGACGTCGGAGTCGCCCTCGCCGACTTCGCGGAGCTTCCGCAGGACTACCTCGAGCGCCGTCCCTTCGCGCACGTCCTCGGCCAGGGCGGGACCGAAGAGGTCCTCCAGCACGTCGCCGCGCTCGGCGGCGATCAGCCGCTCCGCCGCGGCGCCGAGGTTGACCGGCGTCTCGGCGACGAAGGCGCGATGGAACTCGACCATCTCCGTGCCGTCGCATTCATAGTCGACGGCGTCGGCGAAGCGCTCGGCGTCGGCGTGCTCCGAGAAGACGTAGACACCGTCCTCGCGCCCGTCGACGTCGACGACGTTGACGAAGTCGAGGTGCTCGCCGTCGTCGGACCCGAGCACGGCGAGACCGATCTCCGCGTCGCCGGCGAGCAGCGCCAGCTCGTCGAGCTGATCGTCGCGGTCGACCTCGATCAGGGCGTGGTATCTGCGACGGCTCATCGTGGGACAGCCTTCGATCGGAGGACCGTGCGTCCGGTCCGGGTCGCTGGGTGCATCATCTTTTCCTCCTTGATCCGTGGCCCCGCGGGTGCGGGCGCCGGTGCCCCGAACCGGCACGCGGGCGTGCGATCCTCGGGGTGCCGGCTCCCGCACCCGCGGGGCGGGGCGCCGATCCTCGGCCGATCAGCGGGGATCCGCGGCCCCGAGCAGCCTTCGGAGCTCGTCCGCGCAGGCGGCGAAGCGCCTGCCCCGCAGCGCCACCCCGGTCGGCCAGCCGCGCAGCGCCGCGACCATGTCGACGGCGCCGCCGCCGGCGCCGCAGGCGAAGCAGAACCAGCCCCGGCCGGCGCCCGGATAGAGGTGGGCGGAGGGATGGCGGTCCTCGTGGAGCGCGCTCGGGCAGCGGACCGTGCCGTCGCGAGCGGGCTCGCGGCCGGTGAGCAGGCGGTAGTAGTCGGCCGCCTCGAGCGAGCGCCAGGGCGCCACCTCGTCGGGCGGGCCGATCACCACGGCCCGGCCCCGGGGGCGGGGCTCCTTCGGGTCGGGCAGTCCCCTCGCCAGGACCGCGGCGTCGTGGCGGGGTCGCGCGGGCTCGCACACCACCAGCCGGCAGGCCCGCGGCCCCTCCCCGGAGGAGGTCGCCTTGAAATTCATGCTGCCGGGGACCCTCAATATCCGACCCCGGTTCGCCGAGGCGAGATCGCCGCCGAGCGCCGCCGCGAGTCGCCGGTTGAGCGACTCGGCGCGCGGGGCAGGCAGAGGCCCGGCGAGCAGCCAGTAGGCGTGGACCCCGCCCGAGCCGCTGGCGACGACCGCGTGCGGCCGGTGCGGGAAGCGGCGCAGGTCGACGAGCCGGGCGGGATCGTCGATGTCGACCCAGGCGACGGCGAGGGCCCTCGCCGCGTCGTTGCCGGAGAGCCGCCGCGCCAGGGTCGCGGGCGTGAAGAAGAGCTCGACCCGGTCGCCGCCGCCGAGCGCCTCGAGCGCCGCCAGGAACTCCTCGCGGTGGCCCGCGCGCACGAACCGGCCGCGGCGGAAGTCGTCCAGCTGGCCCTCCGGCGAGCGGGTCGCGGCGACCAGCTCGACGAAGCCCGGGCGGCCCCGGTGCAGGAGGTCGGTGAGCATGCCGGCCTGGGACGACGGGGGAGCCATGAGGTGTCCGGCCCCGGCGCTCATGATCCGACCCCCTCACGCATGTAGTCGGTGTGCCGCGGCAGGCGCGCGGGGTCGCCGCCGAGCGCGCGCGCCTCGGAGGCGAGGCCGCGGATCAGCGGCACCGGCGTCCAGTCCTTCTCCCAGGGGCCGGGTCCGTAGACGCGGCCGTAGTAGTCGAGAAGGTGGTAGGCCTCGGCCAGGTCGCGGGCGCGGGCCACCCCCGGCTCGACCTCGCGGCGCTCGCGCAGGGCGGCGAAGACGCGGGACCAGCGGACGAGCCGCCGCTCCTCGAGGAGGCCCACCTCGACGCCCGGGCCCGACGCGGTGACGCTCGGGCGCCCCGGACCGCCGGTGCCCACGTAGCCGCCGTAGCGGCACGGGCCCTCGAGGCCGAGGACGGCGCGCGTCGGGACCTCACCGCGCAGGGCGCGCTCGGCGAGGTCGAGCGCCGCCTCCCAGTCGAGGTCCTCGCCGAGTGTCGGAGGCGTCGCGGGCAGGTGGCGATGGGCGAAGAGCGGGCTTCGGTCGGGGCCGACGGCGCTCGCGCCCATCTGGAGCACCACCGCGCAGATCGGCACCTCGACCGGCTCCGCGGCCTCGGCGAGAAGGTTGAGCTGGCCCTCCATCACCTCACCTCCCCGAGCGGCAGCGTCAGCTGCGAGCGCTCGTGACCTTCCTGCTCGAGGAGCCAGGCGGCGCCGATCATCATTGGGTCGCGCTCACCGATGTAGGCGGCTACCTCGGCGAGCAGGGCGCACTGCTCCTCGGGACTCGACCCGAAGAGCGAGCCCTCACTCGCGGCGGCGGCGGAGAGCGGCGCGCCGAAGCCGGCGCGGATCAGACCACGGCGGGCCTCCTCGATCGCGCTCATCACCGTCACCCTCACCGCAGCTCTCGCCCGTCGAGCGAACCGGCGGCGAGCGCTTCCTCGATCGCCTCCGCGTCGAACCAGGAAGGGATCTCGCAGACCCTGCTGCCCTCGAGCGGACCGTAGGTCTCGCCGTCGGGCAGGACGACGATCCTGACCGTGTCGGGCTCGCCGTCGAGGAGCGCCCGGACGTGAGCGATCAGCTCCTCGTGCTGGCCGCCCTCGACGTAGGTCCAGGGGCCTCCTCGCGGACTGCGCCCGAGGGGACCGGGCCGCCCACCTCCGGAGAAATTCGAGTAGCCGCGGTGGAAGCCGAACGGGAACCGTAGGGTCGGCTCGAAGCCGTCCCGCGATTGGAACGAGTACCAACCGGTGTTGGCGTAGTCGTGTTCGACGACCAGGTCGAGATCGCGTTCGTCGGCGATCTTCTGCATCGCCGCCTGGAACTTTTCCTGCATGTTCATCTGTGCCTCCTCTGGCCAGTCGGGACGGTCGTCGCACCGGCCGCTCAGGGGGTGTCGATCTCCATCACGGAGCGGAGCTGGGAGGAGCAGAGCTCCCTGGCGCTCCGCTCGATCGCCGGCGCCCATGCGACCGCGCGGGAGATCGCCGTGCGCGGCTCGACGTCGACGTCATAGGTGAGCTCGTTCACCTCGCGGGCGCCGAAGACGATGCGGATCAGCGGTTCGGGTTCGGGCTCGAGGTCGACGCCGACCTCTCCATCGACCCCCGTCCACGCCACCGCGCCGTCGGGAAGCGTCGCGTCGGCGACGGCACGCATCTGGGACGCCCAGTCGCGGAGCGCTCCGGCGGTCGGGGCGATCGCCGCCGCGCCGTCGTCGGTCAGGGCACCGGCCTGCTCGTCGAGGCCCCAGGCGATCTCCGACAGGAACCTCTCCAGGTTGTTCATCAGGGTCATCTCCTTCCGCCCGTCGCCACCGCGCCGGGTCCGTGGTCGGTCACGGCGAGGGCAGGGCGGGCCGGAGGAGGGCGGCGGAGCCGGCCGGGGGAGGTCTGCCAGCCTGGGCCGGGACCGACCACGGGCGCGCGCCGGCCTCCTCCTCACCACAGCGTCGGCTCCTCGGCGAGACGCACCAGGTGCAGGGCGGCCAACTTGACGTGGTCGACCTCGCCGCCGTGTTCGACCTCGCGGCGATGGGCCTGGAAGGTCGCCTCGATCGCGTGGCCGCCGTCGGTGTCGACGCCGAGCGAGGCGAGCAGGCGACCGGCGCCGAAGCAGCAGCCGCGGATCCTCCCGTCGCCCGCCATCACTCCACCTCCAGCGCGAGCTGGTCGTCGGCCTCGGCCTCTTCTTCCTCGCGGCGGACATGCGACTCGCGCCGCGGCTTCTCCCCCGGCTTCACCGCCGCGCCGACCCCCGAGCTGGCCCGCAGCATGTTGCGGATCGCCCCGAGCGTCCCCCAGCCGCCGCGCTCGAGGTCGAGGGCGATCGCGTCGACGACGGGGATGCCCTCCTCGGTGACCATCGAGGCCATCGCGGGCACGTTCTCCATCACCATCGTCTTCGGCATGGTCTCCCGCACCAGGCGGGTGAACTCGAAGACCAGCGAGTTGCGCGGGTCCATCACGTCGCGCCTGCCGGCGGTCGAGAAACCCTGGCAGGGCGGGCCGCCGAAGACGCAGTCGAGCTCGCCCGGCGCCAGCCCGAGGTCGGCGAGCACCCGCTCGCCCGTCAGGAGCTTCACGTCGCCGAGGTAGAAGTGCTCGCAACCGGGCGCGTCGGCGGGCTGCGACGCGATCCACCCCGTGCCGGCGAGGCCGGTCAGGTGGGCCGGGTCGCGCAGCTCCGCCGCCAGCCGGTCGAGGTCCTCGTCGGTGAGGTCGCGCGGCTGGCGGGCGCGGTGGACCTTGAGGCCCCATTGCCTGCGCAGCGCCCGGAGGAAGCGCTCCTCGTCGGACTCGCCCCCGAGGAAGTGGATCTCCACCCCGGGTCGGGCCAGGTTGGTCAGGTAGGTGAGCGCCGCCCACTCGTCCTGCTCGCAGGCGGCGGCGACGTGGAAGCCGGCCTGGTGGAGGCCGAGCGAGAAGCCGCCCGCGCCGGCGAAGAGGTCGAGGCCGATCGGGAGGGCGGGGCGATGCGGCGCGGACGGCGGCAGCCAGAGACCGCCGGCGTCGGCCACCCACCCCTGGCCCGGCTCGAAAGGACGGGGCCGCATCACTCGATCACCCCCGCTCTGGTCAGCGCGTACTCGGCACGGGCCGCCTCGTCGCGACTGCCGTAGGTGTGGTCACGGCCGCGCGAGTCGCAGACGATCCGCCACCTGCGGTCCGGGTAGTTGCGGCTCACGCAGCCGATCCCGCCGTTCTTGTGACGGACGCCGAGGACGTACCAGCCGCCGTGGCGCCACCGCTCGTAGACAGGCTCGAAATCCGGGTCGGGGGCGACGAAGTCGCCGATCTCGGCCGACTCGTGGAAACAGATTCGGCACTCGAAGCCGTCGAAGTCGCCGTCGGCGGCGGTCCGCCCGGGCATCGTCTCCGGCCGACCGGCGACGATGCGCGCGACCGGATATTCCACCCGCGTGGACGCCATCTCGGCGATCTCGTGGCCGCCGCACTCCGGACAGGTCGCCCGGACCGGCGTGTCGTCCGTCTTCTCCTCCATCTGGGGCCTCCTCGGTTCCGCGCCCACCCCCGCCGGGCGGGCGATCCCCGCCGGCGCGCACGGCGCAGCCGTGCCAGGATCGGAGGGGTCGCCCTCCGTCGCGGCGGCGGGCGCGAGCGGATCTGCGGCGGCTATCCGACCGCCGCGAAGAGATCGAGCTGCTCGGTCTCGACCGGCGCCTTGTGCCAGTCGACCGTCGTCATGCCCTCGCGGTCGACGGACGCGGGCCGCCGTGGACCCGCCGCGGTGGCGAGCATCGGCGCCGCCTCCCAGGCGGCCTCGATGTCGGCCTCGGCGATCTCCTCGCCGGTCGGCCTCACCCCCTGCCTG
>JAFDWD010001124.1 GCA_018268695.1 Actinomycetota bacterium | reverse complement strand
CGATCACGCTCGGCAACCGCGAGGCGACCGAGTTCATCCCGATGCCCGGGGTGAGCGAGCAGGAGCTGGCCGAGGCGGCACAGATGTCGTCGCTCGCCGACGAGACGCCGGAGGGTCGCTCGATCGTCGTCCTGGCGAAAGAAAAGTTCAACATCCGCGAGCACGACTTCGACGGCGAGGAACCGACCTTCGTCCCCTTCACCGCCGAAACGCGGATGAGCGGCGTCGACTTCAACGGCACCCAGCTGCGCAAGGGCGCGGGCGACGCGGTCGCCGAATGGATCGCCGCCGAGGGCGGCCACGCGCCGCCGGAGCTGCGGGTCGAGCTCGACCGGATCGGTCGCGAAGGCGGCACCCCGCTGGCGGTCGCCCGAGACGAGCGCGTGCTCGGCGTCGTCTACCTCAAGGACGTCGTCAAGGAGGGGATGAAAGCGCGCTTCGACCAGCTGCGGGCGATGGGGATCCGCACGATCATGGTCACCGGCGACAACAAACTGACCGCCGCGAAGATCGCCGAAGAGGCGGGGGTCGACGACTTCCTCGCCGAAGCGACGCCGGAGCGAAAGCTCGAACTGATCAAGGAGCAGCAGGCCGACGGGCGCCTGATCGCGATGACCGGGGACGGGACGAATGACGCCCCCGCTCTGGCTCAGGCCGATGTCGGCGTGGCCATGAACACCGGCACCCAGGCCGCGCGCGAGGCCGGGAACATGGTCGACCTCGACTCCAATCCGACGAAGCTGATCGAGATCGTCGAGGTCGGCAAGCAGCTGCTGATCACCCGCGGCGCGCTGACGACCTTCTCGATCGCCAACGACGTCGCCAAGTACTTCGCGATCCTGCCGGCGATGTTCGCGGCGACCTGGGCCGCTTCCGGCCAGACGAACGGGCCCCTGCACTCGCTGAACATCATGCACCTGGGGACGCCGGAGTCGGCGATCCTCTCGGCGATCATCTTCAACGCGCTGATCATCCCGTTGCTGATCCCGCTCAGCCTCAAAGGGGTGCGCTACCGGGCGATCGGCGCGACCGCGCTGCTGCGCCGCAACATCCTCATCTACGGACTCGGCGGTCTGATCGTCCCCTTCGTCGGGATCAAGCTGATCGACCTCGTCGTGCACAACCTGCTGGGGGCGTGAGATGGTGTGGGTCGAGCGACTGACCCGACGCCACGAACGCCACATGCGCGAAGCCTTCGCCTGCTCGCTGGAACGCGCCGTCCGCGAGGTCGACGAGCCGCTGCGTCGCTACACCGCCGCCGTCACCGTCGACCGGGCCGCGGTCGCGGCCGCCGCGCCGCTCCTGTTGCAGGTCGCGGAGCTGCTGCGCGAGGGGCCGCAGGCGGTGGAGGTGATGCGGCTCGCCCGTCGGCTCGTCACCGATGGGGCCGGTCCCCTCTACTCGTCCTCCCCGCATCGGTCGGAGTATCCACCGGGGACCTTGTCACGGGTCGCGCGGGAAATCCTCATCGCCGCCGAGTGGCAGTCGCCGCGGCGGGAGCGGGCTGCGCTCATCCAGGGCTGACCGTGTCCGGCAACTACAAGATCTTCCTGGGCATGGCCGCCGGGGTCGGGAAGACCTATCGGATGTTGCAGGAGGGTCATGCCGAAGCGGCGGCCGGGCGTGACGTCGTGATCGGCTATCTGGAGCCACATGAGCGCCCGGAGACGAGCGACCAGGCGCGTGGGCTGGAGGTGGTGCCACGACGGGACGTGGCGATCCGCGGCGGGGCGAAGGTCGCGGAGATGGACCTGCCGGGGTTGATCGACCGGGCGCCGGAGTTGGCGCTGATCGACGAGCTCGCCCACACCAACCCGCCGGGGCTCGAGCACGAGAAGCGCTACCAGGACATCGCCGCGGTGCTCGCCGCCGGGATCGACGTCTTCTCCACCGTCAACGTGCAGCACCTCGAGTCGCTGAACGACCAGGTGGCGGAGCTGACCGGCGTGCGGGTGCGCGAGACGGTCCCCGACAAGGTGCTGGCCGAGGCCGACGAAGTCGTCCTCATCGACCTCACCCCCGAGGCGCTGATCGCGCGGCTGCGCGAGGGGAAGATCTACCCGACCCAGAACATCGACGCCGCCCTCAACAACTTCTTCAAGATCGAGAACCTCGCGGCGCTCCGCGAGGTCAGCCTGCGGCAGGTCGCCGAGGAGGTCGAGTCGAAGCGCCTCGTCTACACCGAGGCCGAGCCAGTCGGCACGCGCGACGCCGAACGGGTCGCGGGGGACGCGGCGAAGGCGGTGGGGGAGAGGCTCCTGGCGCTGGTGCGGCCGCAGGCCAGCTCGCAGCGTCTGGTGCGGCGCGCCTGGCGCTCGGCGCAGCGTCTCGGGACCGATCTCGACCTGCTCTGGGTGAAGCCGCCGGGGGCGACGATCGACGGCGAGTGCGAGCGCCAGGTCACCGCGCTGCGGCGCCTCGCCTCGGTGCTCGGGGCGACCTTCCTGATCGAGGAGCACGACGATGTCGTCGCCGGCGCGGCGCGGGTCGCCCGCGAACGCGGCAGCACCTACATCATGGTCGGCGAGTCGTCGCGGCCGCGCGGGTTGGCGCGCCTGCGCGAACCGCTGCCGCAGCGACTGATGCGAGCGACCCCGCCCGGGGTCGACGTCCGCATCGTCGCCAACCGCGGGGTCAAGGACGGGAACGACCAATGAGCCTCCTGGGGCTGATCCACCTCGAGCACATCCTGATCGCGGTGGCCCTCGCCGTCGGTCTCCTCGGCGGCTTCTGGATCGCCAAGTCCCGGCACCGCCGGGCATCCGCCGAGACCGATGTCGTCCATCACATCCTGCTGCCCTTCACCGGGGTCGAGATCTCGCGGCGCGCGGTCGACGCCGCCCTGCGTCTCTCCCGCGCCGAGGGCGCGACCCTGATGCCGGCCTACCTTGCCCAGGTGCCGAAGAGCCTGCCGCTCGATTGCCCGATCCCCAAAGAAGCGGGCCGGGCGATGGCGATGCTGGAGGCGATCGAACAACAGGCGGCCACCAAGGGCGTCCCGGTCGACGCCCGCATCGAGCGCGGCCGCACCTACCGCCACGCCCTCGCCCGCCTCCTCGCCGAAGAGGACTTCGACCGCGTCGTCGTCTCCGCGGGCGCCACCGGCACCCAGGGCCTCTCCGGCGACGATCTCGTCTGGCTCTTGGAGCGCGCCCCGACGGAGGTGATGATCCTCCGTCCCGGCCCCGAAGACCACCGCATGGTGGTCCCGGCCCATCCCACCAACGGAAACGGTGTGGTCGCCTGAATGAGGGCGGCTGATCGGCGGCCCTCTTAATGAGCGTCGCCGGCTGGGTACAGGCCGCTCTCCTGATCGCCGTCCTGGCGGCGGCGACTGCGCCGCTCGGCCGCTATATGGCGCACGTGTTCGACGGCGAGCGGGTCTTTCTCTCGCCGCTGCTCGGCCCGTTGGAGCGAGCCCTCTTTCGGCGAATGCGCGTCGACCCGGACCGCGAACAGGACTGGAAGGCCTACGCTCGTTCCCTCCTGGTCTTCAGCCTGCTCAGCTGGCTCGTCCTCTACCTGCTTCTGCGCACCCAGGGCAGCACCCCGCTCAACCCCGAGGGGTTCAGCTCCGCCCCGTGGGACGTCAGCTTCAACACCGCCTCCTCGTTCGTCAGCAACACGAGCTGGCAGTTCTACGGCGGCGAAACCACGCTTTCCTACTTCGTCCAGATGAGCGGGATCGTCGTCGCCAGCTTCACCTCGGGGGCGGTCGGGATCGCGGCGGCGATCGCCCTGATCCGCGGCCTCGCCCGGCGCGATTCCGGCCTGCTGGACAACTTTTGGGTCGACCTCGTGCGGGCAACGTTCTACGTCCTGCTGCCGATCTCGATCGCCGCCGCGCTGGTGCTGGTCTCCCAAGGAGTGATCCAGAACTTCTCCGGCTCGCTGCCGATCATCGGTCACGGTCAGATCAGGCAGACGCTGGCGATGGGCCCGGTCGCCTCGCAGGAGGCGATCAAGCTGCTGTCCGGCGACGGTGGCGGCTTCTTCAACGTCAACTCGGCCTACCCGTTCGAGAACCCGACCGGCCTCTCGAACTTCGTCGAGATGCTGCTGATGTTGTTGGTGCCGGCGGGTCTGATCTACACCTTCGGGCAGATGGTCGGCCGCAGGCGCGAGGGGTGGGCGATCTTCGCGGCGATGGTGGCCCTGTTCGTGGTCGGGGCGGTGGTGATCCAGGCGGCCGAGGTGCATGGCAGCCCGGCGATGCAGGCCGCGGGCGCCCACGGGGCCAACCTGACCGGCAAGGAGGTCCGCTTCGGTGCCACCGGGTCGGCGCTCTTCGACCAGACCGGCACGGCCAGTGGCGACGGCGCGGTCAACAGCGCCCTCGAGTCCCTGACCGGTCTCGGCTCGGCGGTGCCGATGGCGAACATCATGAGCGGCGAGGTGATCTTCGGCGGTCCTGGTTCCGGCCTTTACGGGATGCTCCTGATCGTCCTGATCGCCGTCTTCGTGGCAGGCTTGATGGTCGGGCGCACGCCCGAATACCTCGGCAAGAAGGTCGGAATCCGCGAGATGAAGCTGGCGGCGGTCGGCACGCTGGTCACCCCTGCCTTGGTCCTGCTGACCACGGCGCTCGCGGTCGCCACCCGTCTCGGGCGGCGCTCGCTCTTCGCCCACGGGCCGCAGGGGTTCTCGGAGAGCCTCTACGCCTACCTCTCGCAGGGCAACAACAACGGCTCGGCGCTGGCGGGTTACACCGGATTCATCCAGCCGAACGCGCCCGGCAACGTCGGCTCCTACGGGATCTCCTTCGCCGACCTTTTCGGAGGATTGACGATGACCGTCGGCCGTTTCGTGCCGATCCTCTTCGTCCTCGCCCTGGCCGGATCGCTCGGATCCCGCCGGATCGTTCCGCAGGGCCTCGGCACCCTGCGTACCGACAACACGGTCTTCGTGGTCTTCCTGATCGGATTCATCGTCCTCTTCGCACTGCTGAATTACCTGGCGGCCCTTTGCCTGGGGCCGTTGACGCAGGCGCTGGGGGGCGAGCTCTACTAGGGCCCGTTTCCGGCCCGGACTAGAATCGTCCATGGTGAGCCGGGAAGCCTGGTCGGCAATGCGCCGCCATGCCCGCCTCCACTTCCAGATCAGGCTTCCGCCTCCCGTCGTTCGCCACCAGCGCCGAGTGGCGGCGCGAGGCGTTGCGGATGAACCTCTGGTTCGTCCCGGCGCTCGAGATCGCGATCGCTGTGGCGATCTTCGCGATCGCCTACGCCGTCGACCGTCACCTATATGACGCCCAGAGTGCCCTCCCGGGCTGGCTCGTCAGCGGCTCCGCCGACGCCGCGCGCCAGATCATCACCGCGCTCGCCGCGGCCGTGATCACCGTGATCGGGGTGGTCTTCTCGATCATCCTGGTCACCCTGACCTTGGCCTCGACGCAGTTCGGGCCGCGGATGCTGCGCAACTTCATCCGCGACCGGGTCACCCAGGTGACCCTGGGCACCTTCGTCGCGACCTTCGTCTATGCGGTCCTCGTGCTGGCCGCGATCGGACCGGGTTCCCATGGCGATTTCGTCCCGCACATCGCGATCACCATCCTTTTGGTCCTGGTCCTCGCCGACCTCGGCGTCCTCGTCTACTTCATCCACCACATCTCGCTGTCGATCCAGCTGCCCCACGTGATCGCCAGCATCGCCCGCGATCTCTCCCAGGCGATCGACGCGGAGAGCTCCGAGGACCGCGTCGCGATCGTCCAGGTGGAGGAGGCCGGACCATCGGTGGAGGAGCTGCTGGAGCGGATCGAGACCAGTGCCGGCACCGTCCCGGCGCCGTCGAGCGGCTACCTCCAGTTCGTGCGCCACAGCGATCTGGTCGAAATCGCGACCCGCACCGGCTCGGTGATCCAGCTCGTCCATCGGCCGGGCAACTTCGTCGTAGCCGGCCAGCCTCTGGCCCGGGTCTGGCCCGCGGGCGCGGCCCCCGTCGTCGCCGACGAACTCGCGCGCTCCCACTTCACCGGGCCGGTCCGGACGATCACGCAGGACATCGCCTTCGCCGTCGACCAACTGGTCGAGATCGCGATCCGGGCGCTCTCGCCCGCCGTCAACGACACCTTCACCGCGCTCACCTGTATCGACTGGCTGACGGACGGCCTCTGTCAGGTCGAGCTCCACTGGGACCCGGTCCGGATTCATCGCGACGCCTTCGGCTACGTGCGGGTGGTGACCTCCCACATCAGCCATCGTCGTCTCGTCCAGCGCGCCTACGAGAAGATCCGCCAGGCCGGGACCGGGATGCCGGCGGTGATGATCCGCCAGCTCGACGGCCTCACCCGGGTCGTGGCCCTCACCTCGGCCGACGAGCGCCGCGCCGTCCTCCGCGAGCAGGGGGAGATGATCATGCGCTCCGCCGAGGAGTCCGTGTCGGAGTCGGGCGACCTGGAGGACGTGCGGCGGGCCTACGGACGCCTGATCTGTGCTTGACGGAATCTTTATCTGACCGGCCCACATCTTCATGCGAACTTCGCGGCGTCGGGAGCAACATGGAGGTCAGCAGTCCGCCAGGTGTCATCTCGACCAGGAGGTGCCGAATGAGCGCCACCGTTCATCTCACCCACTTCGTCTGGGGTGACGGTCCAAGGGACCGCCACCTAGCCCGGCTGCGGGTCCGCGCCCTGCGAGGGAGCCTCGACCGCCGGCTGGCGGCGGGCGCCGATCCCGCGGTCGGCCCTGATCTGACCCTGCGCGCCGCGCAGCTCATCGAGCCCGACACTCGGCAGCGGATCGCGACGGTGCTCGACCGCATCATCGAGGAAGCGGCGGGTCCCCCGGCACCCTTCAGCTCGAGGGTGCCGCTGGCCCGTACGGCGATCCTCGCCTGTGCGCCCCGCATCTGCGAGATCGCCGGACGGCTCGAAGGGGAGGCTCCGGTCGCGGCGCAGGGCGTCGCCCAGGCGACCATCCTGGTCCACGACGGCGACAGCCCGCTCTTCTCGACCTCGACCACCGACATCGCCCTCAACCGTCACCTGGCAGGAATCATCGACGCCCTTGTGCCGGTCTGAGCCCGCCCCTCGACCGGTGACGGGACCGACCGCGTAGGTAGGGGAGAGGGCCTTGAGAATCGTCGGGTGGTCAGCGATGCCGGCGATCCCGAAGATGCTGTCGACCCCGGCGGCGACCGGATGCGGGTCGTCGGGCCGGCGGCTCGCGGAGGATGAAACTAAGAGATCTTCCGGCGATAGGTCACCATCGCGAAGGCGTAGGCGACGGCCAAGATCCCGACGCACCATCCCAGGGCCACCCAGATGTCGCTGCCGACCGGTTGCCCCGCGAACAGATCGCGGATCGAATCGACGATGGCGGTCACCGGCTGGTTTTCCGCGAAGGCGCGGACCGCGCCGGGCATGCTGTCGGTGGGCACGAACGCGGAGCTGATGAACGGCAGGAAGATGAGCGGATAGGAGAACGCGCTCGCGCCGTCCGCCGATCTCGCGGTCAACCCCGGGATCACGGCGATCCAGGTCATCATCAGCGTGAAGAAGAGCAGGATGCCCGCGATCGCGAGCCACTCCGCCGGTCCGGCATCCGATCGGAAGCCGATCAGCACGGCGACCGCGACGACCACCAGCACCGACACGGCGTTGGCGACCAACGAGGTCAGCACGTGAGCCCAGAGGACCGAGGAGCGGGCGATCGGCATCGACTGGAAGCGCTCGAAGATGCCGCTCTTCATGTCGAGGAAGAGTCGGAACGCGGTGTAGGAGATCCCCGACGCGATCGTGATCAGCAGGATGCCGGGCAGCAGGTAGTCGACGTAGGAACCCGAGCCCGCCTTGATCGCGCCGCCGAAAACGTAGACGAACAGCAGCAGGAAGGCGATCGGCATGATCGCCGTGGTGATGATCGTGTCCGGGCTGCGCAGGACGTGGCGCAGGGACCGTCCCAGGAGGACGCCGGTGTTGTCAATGAACTGCCTCTTCATCGTCCCTCCTCGTTGACGACGGCGAAGAAGACGTCCTCGAGGGTCGGCTGCTTCTCCACGTATTCGACCTTGGCCGGCGGCAGGAGCTCCTTCAGCTCGGCGAGGGTCCCGTCGACGATGATCCGACCCTGGTGGAGGATCGCGATCCGGTCCGCCAGCTGCTCGGCCTCGTCGAGGTACTGGGTCGTGAGCAGCACCGTGGTGCCGCCCGCCGCGAGCTCCTTGACCGCCTCCCACACCTCGATACGCGCCTGGGGGTCGAGACCCGTCGTCGGCTCGTCGAGGAAGACCACCGCCGGGTCGCCGATCAGGCTCATCGCGATGTCGAGCCGGCGGCGCATCCCGCCGGAGTAGGTCGACACCCGGCGCTCGGCTGCCTCGGTCAGCGAGAAGCGATCGAGCAGGTCGTCGGCGATCGCGCCCGGGTCGTCGAGGCGCCGCAGGCGGGCGACCAGCACCAGGTTCTCGCGCCCGGTGAGGATCTCGTCGACCGCCGCGAACTGGCCGGTGAGGCTGATCGACGCGCGCGCGTCCGCCGCCTGGCCGGCCACGTCGTGGCCGTTCACCTGGGCGCTGCCCCCATCGGCTTTCAGCAGGGTCGAGAGGATCTTCACGACCGTGGTCTTGCCCGCGCCGTTGGAGCCGAGCAGGGCGAAGATGCTGCCGCGCCCGACCTCGAAGTCGACGCCGCGCAGCACCTCCAGTTCGCCGTAGGCCTTCTCCAGGCCGTGCACCTGGATCGCCTGGGCCTGTCCGGTCGCCATCAGGCGGCCCGCCCTTCTTCGCCGGCGGCGCGATCGATCGCGTCGGTCAGGCGTTTCTGCTCCCGGTCGACGTAGCCGCCTTTCGAGTAGTTGCGGACCAACGAGTCCACGAACTCCACCGGGTCGTCTCCGACGATCTCGCGGATCGGCGTTCCATCCGCCGCGGCTCGTTCGAACAGGTCGGCGACATCCTCGAACAGCGAAGCCGCGTTGTCGGCGTCCAGGACCCCGAAATGCATCAGGTATCGCTCGATTCCATCGATTGCCGTGCGGTAGCTGGGCGGGAGTTGCTTCACGCGCGCCTTGTACTGCCGCCAGCGCCGCTTGTCACCGATGATCTTCGAAAGCATGGTCATCCATCTCCTTCGTGGAGCTGTTCCAGTCGTCCCGTGAGGAAGCTCCACGTCCTCCAGAACTCTTTGAGTTCGGCTTGACCCTGGGCGTTGAGGGAATACACCTTGCGTGGTGGCCCTTTCTCGGACGGGACCTTCTCCACGTCGACGAGGCCGCGCTTCTCGATCCGGACAAGCAGCGCGTAGACGGTCCCCTCGGCGATGTCGTCGAAGCCCTGATCCCGCAGCCATGCCGTGATCTCGTAGCCATAGGCGGACCGCCCGGAAAGAAACGCCAGGACGATGCCCTCCAGCGTTCCTTTCAGCATCTCCGTCATCTGCTTGCTCACCGAACCTCCTCAGCTACTTAGTGGTGCTTACTACCGGTAGATAGTAGCACTGAGTAGCGCCGTCGGCTCAGAGCCCGAGCACGGTGACCGCCACCAGGATCAGCGACAGCGTCGAGGTGATCCCGACCGTCGCCGCCGTCACCCAGTCGACCGGGCCGCGGTTGCGGTGCTCGCCCATCAGGTCCTCGGAGCGGGCGAGGCGCCAGATGAAGAAGAGGTTGATCGGCAGCAGGACACCGTTGATCACCTGCACACCGACCAGCAGCGAGATGACTGGCAGGCCCGGGACGACCGCGACGATGGTCGAGACCACGATCATCACCGTGATCAGGCCGACGAAGACCGGCGCTTCCTCGGTGCGGCGGCCGATGCCCTTCTCGAAGCCGAGGCTCTCCGCGACCACGTAGGAGGTCGCGATCGGCAGGATCGCGGCGGCCAGGAGGCTGGCGCCGAGCAGCCCGACACCGAAGAGGAGCTCGGCGTACTGGCCGGCGAACGGCTCCAGCGCCTTGGCGGCATCGGCGGCCGAGCCGATCGAGTGGATGCCGCCGACGTAGAGCGTCGCCCCCGTGGCGATGATGATGAAGGCGGCGACGATGTCGGCGAAGATCGCCCCGCCGACCGCCTCGTTCGACTCCTTCTTCAGGTCGGCCTCGGTCGCTCCGCGCTCGACCACCGCCGACTGCAGGTAGAGCTGCATGTAGGGGGTGATCGTCGTCCCCGCCATCGCGACGAAGAGGAGCAGGAAGGTCGGGCTCGAGTGCATCTGCGGGACGACCAGCGCGTGGCCGACTTCGCCCCAGTCGGGGTGGGCGAGGATCGCGGCGATGGGATAGGCGAAGAAGGGGATCGTCAGCCAGATGAAGACGCGCTCGGCGCTGCGGTAGGAGCCTCGCACGATGATCAGCCAGATGCCGAGGGCGGCGATCGGCACCGACACCTGCGGCGGTATCCCCGCCAGCCCGAGCGCCGCGCCGACGCCGACGAAGTCGGAGATGCAGATGCCGAAGTTCGCGACCAGCACCGCCAGGGTGGCGAAGGCCGACCAGCGGATGCCGTAGCGCTCGCGGATCAGCTCGGCGAGACCCTTGCCGGTGACCGTCCCCATCCGCGCCGCCGCCCGCTGCACGAGCGCCAGCGAGATCGTGATCAGCACCATCGCCCAGAGGAGCGTGTAGCCGTACTTGGCGCCGACTTCGGAGTAGGTGGCGATGCCGCCCGCGTCGTTACCCGCGTTGGCGGCGATCAGGCCCGGGCCGAGCAGCCCGAGGAAGACGAGGACGCGGCTACGCCGGGAGCGCAGCCGTG
>JAFDWD010001123.1 GCA_018268695.1 Actinomycetota bacterium | reverse complement strand
GATCCTCGCCGACCACGGACTCCAGGCCACGGTCGCCGACGCCCGCTTCGCCAAGCCGCTGGACGGCGAGCTTGCCGAGGGCCTCGCGCGCGACCACGACCTGCTGGTGACGATCGAGGAGAACGTGCTGGCCGGCGGCTTCGGTTCCGCGGTGCTGGAGCACCTCGAGGACGCCTTCGCGGCCGGGCCGGGGGAGCGGGCGCGGGTGCTGCGCGTCGGCCTGCCGGACCGCTACGTCACCCACGGGAAGCCGGATCTGCTGCGGGCCGAGGTCGGCCTCACCGGGCAATCGGTCGCCGACCGGGTGCTCGCCGCGATCCCCTCCGAGCACCCCGTCGCGCGCTGACCAAAATTAAGTATTGCGTCATTTGACGCAAACCAATACGTTTCCGGCTGTCTCTTCGGTGAAAGGAAGAAGCGCCTGCACGTCGAGCGCTTCTGGGGGATCACCACAGGGAGAAGAGATGCGTATCTATATATGTGTGGGTCCGTTTGGGGAAGCGGACTTCTCGCCACCCGGGGAGCTTCTAAGCCCCCCGGGTGGCGAGGCGCGTCCTGAGGCGCGTGGAGTCCACGCCGCCCCAGGAGCGAGCCTTTAGTCCTGGTCTTGCGTGGGCTCCTCGGCGAGGATCGCGTAGACCTTGCGGCGCGTCTCGTCGAGCAGCTCGGTGACCTGCTTGCGCTGATCCTCGTCGCCGGCGAAGCCGACCTGTTTGACGGCGGCGAGGAGCTTGCCGACCGAGTTGCGCAGGGCCAGGTGCCCGGTGGGCGTACCCTCGCGGACCGCGTCCCAAGGGGTGGGCTCGTCGGCCTTCTGCTCATGCTCGGCGCGACCCGCGTCGGTGAGGGCGAATCGGCGCTTGCCGTCGGAGTCCTCGCCGCGGATCAGCCCCTCGTCCTCGAGCAGCTGGAGCATCGGGTAGATCGAGCCGGCGCTCGGGGTCCAGGCCCCTTCGCTGCGCTCCTCGATCTCCTTGATCATCTCGTAGCCGTGCATCGGCCGGTCGGCGAGGAGGGCGAGGACGGCGGCGCGAACGTCACCGCGGCGCGCCCGCGGCCCGCTTCGACCACCGCGTCCGCCGAAGCCGCGACTGCGCGCGTACTCCTCGCGGCCACGACGTCCGGGATGACGGGGATGTCTGTGTGAGTGCTTGCTGTACATAACTATGCCTTTCATAAATTCCTATCGGAAGCTAACGCGATATATCGTAACGCGTCGCGTAGATATGTCAAGTCGAAGGGAATGGCGACCTGCCGTCGGGCCGCTCGTGCACCTGAGCCGCCCATGACCGGCTCAGGTGCACGAGCGGCGTACCCCTTCGGGTAGGTTCCTCCCATGAAGTTCCTCTTCGCACCCGTCGGCATCGCCGCCGGACTCGTGGCCGGGATGCTTGGGAAGAAGGCATTCGAAAAAGCTTGGGCCGTGATCGACGACGAGGAGCCGCCGAAGCCGGACGTCCGTGGTGTGCCGACCGGCAAACTGCTGGCCGCGTTGGCGATCGAGGGGGCGATCTTCCGCGTCACCAAAGGGCTCGTCGACCATCAGGCCCGCGCCGCCTTCGCCGGTGCCACCGGCCGCTGGCCGGGCGAGGATCCGGCTCGCGAAGACGACTGAGCGGCGCTCGTCTCCAATTTCCTTTCGTACCCGGTTTTAGGGATGTGAACGGTGGGTAGGGGCGGGATCTCCCCCTGCAGTTCCCTGAAGGCGTCCCTCCACTGCCCCGGAGGGACGCCTTTTCCCTTTCCCGGGCCGATGACTGGTAATAAGGGCCGATGACGACCTTCGCCGTGACCGCCGCCCTGCCCGGCCGGGCCCCCGAGATGCTCGCCGAAGCGGGGGAGGTGCGGGAAGTGCCCGGCGCCGGCAGGCCGGAGCGCGAGGAACTGTTGCGGCTGGTGGAAGGTGCCGACATCGCCCTGACGATGCTCTACGTCCGCGTCGACGAGGAGTTCCTGGAGGCGGCGGGCGAGGGGCTGCGGGCCGTCTGCAACGCCGCCGTCGGCTTCGACAACGTCGATCTCGCCGCCTGCGCCCGACGCGGGATCGTCGTCACCAATACCCCCGGCGTGCTCGATGACGCGACGGCCGACCTCACGTTCGCCCTCATCCTCGCCGCCCGCCGCCGGCTCGGCGAGGCGGAGAGGTTGGTCCGAGCCGGTGAGCCGTGGGAGTGGGGGATGGGCTTCATGGTCGGCCACGACCTGCGCGGCGGTCGGCTCGGGATCGTCGGCCTCGGCGGGATCGGTGCGCGCGTCGCCGCCCGCGGGCGCGCCTTCGGCATGGAGATCGCCTATTACGGCCGGCGCGAGTCCCGGCATGCCGACGATCTGGACGCGACCCGCCTGGATCTCGACGAGCTCCTCGCGACCAGCGACGTGGTCAGCCTCCACACGCCGTTGACGCCGGAGACCCGGCACCTGGTCGGCGCCCGGGAGCTCGCCCTGATGAAACCGACCGCCACCCTGGTCAACACCGCCCGCGGGGCCGTGGTCGACGAAGCGGCGCTGGTGGAGGCACTGCGCGCCGGCCGGATCGGCGGCGCCGGCCTCGACGTCTTCGAAGACGAGCCGAACGTTCATCCCGGGCTGCTCGACCTGGAGAACGTCGTCCTCCTGCCGCACATCGGCTCGGCGACGGTGGAGACCCGCGCCGCGATGGCCGAGCTGGCGGCCCGCAACGCGATCGCGATCGCTCGCGGCGAGGAGCCGGCGACCCCGGTCCCGCTTCCCGACGCCTGAGTCAGGCGGCTTCGCCCTCCTCGACCCACCTCACCAGCGCCCGCAGGACCCCCTCGCAGCGGCGGGATATCCGCTCGTCGGCCAGGCCCGCGACGGCGACGCTGGCGATCTGCAGCTCGGTCAACGTATGGGGCTCCTCGGCGGCGCGGCGCTCCTGCCCGAGGCGCACGAGCCAGCGTCGGGCCGCCGCCTCGAAGCGCCGATCGCCCGCCCGCGCCAGCAGGATCAAGAGCTCCAGCGCGCAGTGGAGGCTCACCGGGCCGCTCTCCGACATTTCCCGTGCCGCCCGCGAGGCGCCCTCCAGGTCGCGCCGCTCGACCGCGGCGTTGAAGCGTCCCAAGGCTTCCGAGTGAGTGGCCACGAACATATGTTCGCATCCCCTTCAAGTAGTTTCTCTGCGACCCCAGCGACGAGAAGGAGAGACGGATGACGACGAAAGCGGACTTCACCGAGGAGGAGTGGAAGCAGGTGCTCGAGGGCCCGACCAGCGCCGGGATGATCGTCACCACGGCGGAACGCGGCGGCACCTTTCGCGAGACCTTCGCGATGGCGGGCGCCTATACCGATGCGCGCAAGGAGCACGGCGCCTCCGAGCTGCTCGACGAGATCGTCACCCACCGTCCCAAGGCCGATCACCCCAAGGCGCACTCCAAGGAGGAGCTGAAGGACGCCTATCTGGAGGAGATCCGCACCGCGGTCGGCCTCGTCGAGGCCAAGGCGACCCCGGAAGAGCTAGGCGACTACCGCCTCTTCGTCGTCAACCTGGCCAAGAAGGTGGCCCACGCGAAGAAGGAGAAGGGCTCCGAGGACGGCGTGACCGAGGCCGAGGCGAGCGCGATCGCCGAGATCGAAGGCGCCCTCGGGATCACCGCCTGAGCGATGGCCGCCCAGCCCGAGGTACTTGGCAAGAAGGGCTACGAAAAGGAGCTGAAGCGCCTGCAGATCGAGCTCGTCCATCTGCAGGAATGGATCGTCCACGAGGGGCTGAAAGTCGTCGTCATCTTCGAGGGCCGCGACACCGCGGGCAAGGGCGGCACGATCCGGCGGATCGCGGAAAAGACCAATCCGCGGGTGGTCCGCGACGTCGCCCTCGGCATGCCGAGCGACCGGGAGAAAACCCAGTGGTACTTCCAGCGCTACGTGGCGCAGCTGCCCGCGGCCGGGGAGATGGTCCTCTTCGACCGCTCCTGGTACAACCGCGCCGGGGTCGAGCGGGTGATGGGCTTCTGCACCGACGACGAGTACGAGGAGTTCATGCACTCCTGCCCGCGCTTCGAGCGGATCCTCCAGCGTTCCGGCATCCACCTGATCAAGTACTGGCTCTCGGTCTCCGACGACGAGCAGGAGCGCCGCTTTCAGGCCCGCCTCGACAATCCGGCGAAGCGGTGGAAGCTGTCGCCGATCGACCGTGAGGCGCGGGCCCGCTGGGTCGACTACGCCGAGGCCAAAGACGAGATGTTCGCCCGTACCGACACCGAGGAGTCACCCTGGTTCGTGGTCGAAGGCGACGACAAGCGCACGGCGCGCCTCAACCTGATCAGCCACCTGCTCGATCAGGTCCCCTACCGCCGGGTGGACCAGGAGCGGATCAAGCTCCCGCCCCGCCAGGAGCGGCACTACGAGCGCCCGCCCCGGGCTACCGAGAAAAAGGTTCCGGAGCGCTTTCGGGTCGAGTAGGTCCCGTCGAGGCCTCGCGGGCGGCTGGTACGACACGAGGGGCGACGACCGGGTGCGGGTCGCGACGGGGGCTCGGTAGCGCCTGGGCGGCGCCCCCGTGCGGGCCGCGCCTGCGCGGGCGGAGCGTGTCCCCGGGCTCGGGCAGTCGCGGCGGCAGCTTTTCGCGGACCTTGTCCGTCTCGGCTCCGTCGACCGGTTCCTTCATCAGCCAGTAGACGAAGACGATCAACCCGACGATCGGGATCTTCAACGCCAGGATGATGAGGACGGCCTCTACGACTCCCACAGGTCCAGTGTTGCAAGTCGTTCAGGTGGTTGCCAGGTCGGCGCGCCGGTCGAGAGCCGCGATCAGACGCAGGGCCGCCGTCAGCAGCCCGATCGAGACCGCGGAGCCGATCAGCCAGGCGCCGATCATCCCTCCGGTCGGGCTGGCGATTTCGAAGAATTCGCGGGCGACGGGGACCGCGCAGGCGCCGAGGAAGAGGGCCGCCATCGTCGCGCAGAGCGCCCCGACCACGAGCCGCCGCGTCCCCGGCTGATCCTCGAGGGCGAAGACGATCGCCAGACCGGAGACGACGACCGTGGCCGCCGTGGCGCTCCGCGCCTGGGTCAGATCGACGTCGAAGGCGTGGCGGGCGAGCAGGTAGGTGACGAGGATCCCGATCCCGGTCGCGAGCCCGGCGGGGATCGAGAACCGCGCGATCGCCCGCAGGAATCCCTCCGGCCGCCACGGGCCGCTCGACGGCGCCAGCGCCAGCAGGAACGCCGGGATGCCGATCGTGAAGGTCGAGGTGAGCGTGAACTGGCGCGGCAGCATCGGGAAGACGCCGCTCGGGATCGCGATCACGAGGACGAGGAAGGCGGTGAAGACCGCCTTCGAGATGAAGAGGCGCGCGACCCGCTGGATGTTGCGCAGGATCTGGCGGCCTTCGCCGACCATCGGCGGCACCTCGCTGAACTCTCCGGACACCAGGACCAGGTCCGACACCGAGCGCGCCATCTGGGTGCCGCTGCCCTGGGCGATCGCCAGCCGCGCCTGCTTCAGCGCCGGCACGTCGTTCACCCCGTCGCCGAGCATGCCGACGTACTCGCCGCCCTCGCTCAGCACGCGGACGACCCGCTCCTTGCCCTCCGGGGAGATCCGGCCGATCGCGGGCGCGGCCATCACCGCCGTGAGCAGCTCGGCGTCGTCGGAGGGCAGGTGGCGCCCGTCGAGGGCCGGGCCGCTCGCCTCGATCCCGAGATCCCGGGCGATCGCCCCGACCGTCGCCGGGTTGTCGCCGGAGAGGATCTTCAGGGCGACGTCCTCGCGGGCGAAGAAGGCGATCGTCTCGGCCGCCGAGGCGCGCAGCTCCTCGGCGAGGACGACGATCCCGAGCGGCCGCAGCGGCGCGGTCAGCTCGACCTCGGGACCGGGTTCGGGGAGCGGGGAGTCGTAGGCGGCTAGGGCGAGGACCCGCCGCCCGGAGGCGGCCTCCTTCGAAGCCTGATCCGCCAATCCATCCTCAGCCAGCAATGCCTCCGGGGCGCCCAGGACCAGGCGTCTCCCATCGATCTCCAGGGCGCTCCAACGTCGACGGGACGAGAACGGGATCACGGCGGTCGGCTTCTCGGCGGCGCCATCGCCCAATCCGGCCGCGAAGATCGCCTCCAGGGTCGAGTTCCGCGTCGGCGCGCTCGCCGCGTAGGTGCCGAAGGCGCTCGCCAGGTCCGCCTCCTCGACGCCCTCGGCGGGGATCACCTCGACCACCCGCAGCGAGGCCTCGGTCAGCGTCCCGGTCTTGTCGGTGCACATCACCGACACCGAGGCCAGCGACTCGATCGCGTTCAGCTGCTGCGCCAGGATCCCCTTGCGGGCCATCTTCGCCGCCGTCACCGCCGCGGTCAGGGAGACGAGCAGGATCAGCCCCTCGGGGACGATGTTCACGATCCCGGCGGTGAGCGTCTCGACCGCGTCGGACTGGCTCACGTTGCGGATCGCCAGG
Organism: Actinomycetota bacterium; assembly: GCA_018268695.1. Next base: position 1,157 of record JAFDWD010001123.1, on the reverse strand, counting down.
GAGATCCCGAGGCCGATCCCGAGCGGGGCCATCGTTCCGACCATGATGATCAGCAGTCGATCCATCGCCCGCTCCAGCGGCGAGCGTGGGTGGCGGAAGCGTTTCGCGGTCTCGGTCAGCCGCGCCGCGTGGCTCTCGGCGCCGACCGCGGTCGCCTCGAAGTCCCCCTCGCCTTCGAGGGCGAAGGTGCCGGAGAAGACCTCCTCGCCGACCTTGCGCACCACCGGCTCGGACTCGCCGGTGAGGTCGGACTCGTCCAGCGCCAGTCCCTCGGAGCGCACCAGCTTCCCGTCGGCGGGGAGCTGGTCGCCGCTGCCGATCCGCACCAGGTCCCCGACCACGACCTCGCCGACCGGCACCTGGCGCGGCTCGCCGTCGCGCACCACGGTCGCCTTGGCGACGACCAGGGCCGCGAGCCGGTCCAGGGCGCGCTTGGCGCGCACCTCCTGGAAGGTCCCGATCGCGACGTTGGCGACGAGGATCCCGAGGAAGAGCGCGTCCTTCGGATTGCCGAAGACGATCGTCGCGATCCCGAACCCGGCGAGGATCAGGTTGAAGACCGTGAACGTGTTGGCGATCGCGATCGAGAGGTACGAGCGGCTGGTGCGCTGCTCGTGCGGCGGCCCGACCTCTTGCAGGCGGCGCTCGGCCTCGGCCTCGGTGAGCCCGGGAGGGGAGGTCGCGGTGGCCATTCGCCGCGAACCCTATGCCTAGGCGGAGCGGCGCCGCACAATGCCGAAGCGCCCCGGCGCCCTCACCGGATGGGGTGGGGCGCCGGGGGTTTCGTGGGTGGCTTCGGAGGAAGGCGCCTTGAAGGGACGCCCGCCGTCTTATCCCGCCGAGGTGGCGGGGCGTTCGGCGAGCTTCACGCTCACCGTCGCGGTCTGTCCGCCGCGGACCACGGTCACTTCGACCGTTTCCCCGGCGTGGGCGTTGGAGATCGTCTTCACCAAGTCTTCGGTGGATCCGATCTTTTCTCCGCCGATGGCGGTGATGATGTCGCCGCCGAGGCCGAATTCCTGGCCTTCGACTTCCGCCGCAGTGGTCGCTCCCTGGATGCCGGCGGCCGCTGCCGGGCCGCCTTCCTCGACCTGCTGCACGAGGACGCCTTCTTCGACCGGCAGATTGAACGCGCGGGCGAGTTCGGGGGTGACGGT
>JAFDWD010001122.1 GCA_018268695.1 Actinomycetota bacterium | reverse complement strand
ATCACCCCGGCGGGCGGCTACATCAGCCCCGGCTGGGCGATGATGCTCGGCGCGCTCGCCGCGATCCCTTCCCACGCGATCATCACCTGGCGCACCCGCACCCGGGTCGACGAGACCCTCGACGTCCTCGCCGCCCACGGCACCGCCGGCCTGGTCGGGATCCTCTTCATCGGCTTCTTCGCCGAGGCCGCCTGGAACGGCGTCTCCGACGGCCTCTTCTACGGCAACCCGGCGCAGCTCTGGCACCAGGTGCTGGCGGTCCTGGTCGCGCCGACCTACGCCTTCCTCGTCACCTTCGGCCTGCTCAAGCTGATCGGCCTGGCAACCCCGCTGCGCACCACCGAGCACCAGGAGGCGCTCGGCATGGACGTCACCCAACACGGCGAGGAGGCCTACGTCACCGGCGAGGGCGCGATCCTGATCACCGCCGAGGCGGGCGTCGAGACCGCGCTGCCGGTAGGCGACCCGGGGTAGCGACCGCGGTCAGGCCGCGGCGCTCTGCGCCAGGAACTGCTCCTCGACGGTCGGATAGATCAGCTTCTGGTCGTCGCTGAGGCCCGCTTTGATCTCGCGGCTCATCTGGTCGACGGCGACCTCGGACACGCCGGCCTCGAGACCGTCGAGGGCGGCGGCGGGCACGACTGCCGGGTCGAGCTTCTCGGCCTCGACCGCGGCGATCAGGTCGGTGTCGACGTAGCCGACGTGGACGCCGACGACCTCGGTGCCCTGGCCTTTCAGCTGCACCCGGGCGGCGTTCGAGTAGAGCCAGGCGGCGGCCTTGGACGCGGAGTAGGTGCTGAGGACCGGCGCCGCGAACCAGGAGAGGACCGACAGCATGTTGACGAAGGCGCCGCCGCCGTTCGCGGCGAGGACCGGCGCGAAGGCCTTGGTCATCGAGACGATGCCGAGGTAGTTGATCTCGATCTCGGCGCGGGCGTTCTCGAGTCCGGCGTCGAGCGGGAAGTTGAAGTGGCCGGTGCCGGCGTTGTTGACGACCAGGTCGACGTCGGTCAGCTCGGCGGCCACCTCGCGCACCCGCGCCTCGTCGGTGACGTCGAGTCGCACCGCGACGAGGCGCGGATCGGTGACCGTCGCGGGGTCGCGCACGCCCGCGTAGACATTCGACGCCCCGCGCGCCAGCAGCTCCTCCGCGAACGCCTTGCCGATCCCCCGGTTGGCACCGGTCACCAGTGCAGTCGCTCCCTCGATCTTCATGTCGAACCTCCGTGAGTTGAAGTCTGGATGATGGTCATCATCTGGATGACGCACGACATCCTAACAAGATGACGTTCATCATCTAAACTTCGGTCCATGGGCCACTCCCAGAAGGACAAAGCGAAGAACCACCGGCGCATCGTCGAGGTGGCGGCGCGGCGGATCCGCGAGTCCGGCACCGACGGACCCGGAGTCGCCGAGATCATGAGCGAGGCCGGCCTCACCCACGGCGGCTTCTACAAGCACTTCGACTCGCGCGACGACCTCGTCGCCGAGGCGGTCGACGCGGCGATCGAACAGGGACGAGCCAGCCTCGCCGAGAGCGTGGAAGGCGCCGAGGATCCTCTCGCCGCCTTCGTCGACGCCTACCTCTCCACCGCCCACCGCAACGACCCCGGAGCCGGCTGCGCGGTCGTCGCGCTCGGTGCCGACGCGGCTCGAGCCGACGCGAGGGTCCGCGCCGCCTACCGCGGCCAGGTCGAGCACTACATCGCCGACATCGAAGCGCTCCTCGGCGATCCGGGCGAGGAGGAGACCCGCCGCCGGGCGATCGCCGCGGTCAGCGCGATGGTCGGCGCGCTACTGATCTCCCGCGCGGTCGATGACGAGGCACTGAGCGACGAGATCCTTCGCGCGGTCCGGGCGACGGTCGAGGCCGAGAGCTAGTTCCGCCTCAGCCGCAGGCGCGAGCGCCTGCGGAGAACTGGGCCATGGTGCAGCGGTAGGCGCGCGGGTAGTAGGCGCCCATCGCCTTCGCCGCGCCCGCCGGGCTGGCGTTCTGCGGGGCGTCCTGGACCGCCTGGTGGAAGCCTTCGTTCGGCAGCATGTTGCGGAAGATCAGGATCTGGCGGGCGTGGGGCTGGGTCGTCGAGGTCGGGATGAAGGTGCCGCCCGCCGCCTCGACGGCCTTGCGCAGGTTCGGCGGGGCGACGACGAAGGCGTATTCGCCTCTCCCGTTCAGGTGCGTTTCGAAGTCGGCGGCGCAGCCATATTCGGTGCCGCCCCCAGTCTTCGGATTCGCCACCACCGGCCAGGGGCTGAGGTAGACGTTGTTGCAGAGCGACCAGTAGCGCAGTTGGAGATCCGGCTGCGGCCAGGGGACGGGGCTCTCCCCCGTCGGCGTCGTCGCCGCCTTGCCGCGGACCACGACCACCTTGCCGGGCACCGGGCGGAAGAGGGCGGAGATGTAGGCGTTGTTCACGTTCGGGAAGAAGGCGTTGGTCGAGGCGGCGCTGGCGCGGAAGAACTTCAGCGGCGGCGGGCATTCGGCACCGCGGCAGGGATGGGTACCTTCCGAGCCGCCTTCGAGCTTCTTGCGAAGGCTCTTCAGCGCCTTGCGCAGCTGCGCCTTCGGGCTCTGTTGGATCTCCGGCGCCTTGACCTTGCCGCTCGGGGCGGGGCAGCGCGGCAGCGTCACCCGCTGCCCGTCCTTGACCAGCCGGATGGTCGGCAGCGCCACCATCCCGTTGCCGCCGGTCGGCAAGTAGACGCGGTAGAGCAGGAAGCCGAGCGGGGCCCCACTCTTACCCGGCGCGGCGCCGGTCGGGGCGATCGGAAGGGCGTTCGCCTGCCCCGGCTGCGCTTCGCCGCTCAGGGTCACCGTGAAGGTTCCGCCCGGTTCACCCTTCGTCTGGAACGGGTTGACCGAGCCGGGAGCCGGGTCGATTTCGAAGTCGGCGAGGCCGGAGGGCACACCATCGGCTTCGAACGAGCCTCCTTCTTCGTCGTAGACGTTGAAGGACATGTAGCGGGCATTCGGATACTTGCCTTCGACTTCGATCGAGAGCCCTTCTTCGGCGTAGAACGGCGTCGTCCAGTAGGTCGCGGCGGCATCGGGGAAGGCGACGTTCAGCGTTTCCGGGGTCGTCTTGACCCACCACGAGCAGTGCGGGAAGGGCGATTCGGGCGCCGCCGCGATGGCCGCGGCGGGGACCGCCGCGACGCTCGCGAGGAGGGCGATCAGCACGGTGACGAAGAAGGCCGGGGAACGTTTCATGGCAAGGATCTTTCGGCCGTGACGAGCCGAGGCTTGAACTGAATCCACGAAATACGGCGTTCAAACGGCGGCACCGAGCCGTCGGCGCAGCGAGATGAGGTCCGCCCCAACCGCGCGACGCCAGATTCTGCGTTCCGAACGTGGTGAGGCAGGACAGCTAGGCGCGGGCGGCTTCGAGGCCCGAGACGATCGCTTCGAGCGCCGGACGGTTCTCGGCCTCGGTGATGAAGCCGATGAAGGGCGGCGCCTCGAAGGTCAGCGTCACCTGGACCATCGCCTGCTTACCGCCGCCGAAGAGCTTCTTGCGCTTCTCGAAATCCTTCCACTCGACCGAGCGGAACGAGGCGGCCGCGAGCCGCGCCTTCGGCTCACCGCCGCGCTGCTTTTCGAACCAGTCGCCATCGAGCACGAGCGACTCGTTGCTTTCGCCCTGGACGGAGAGCACGAGGCGAACCTACACGAACGTCCGTCGGTCGGGTCGATCCCGACCAGGCACTGGCCAAGGAGGGAGTCGGAGGCTAGGCTGATCCGATGCCCCACCGGCTGTGGCTCGTCCCCCTCCCGGTCCTGGTCGTCTTCGCCACGACCTTGGCCCTCGCTGCCGCGGTCGCGTCCGCGGCGCCGAAGGAAATCGCCTACATCTGCAAAGGCGAAGACATCTGCCTGCTCGACCCCGACAACCCGGGCGACGTCGTCAACCTGACCGCCAACGGCACCACGAGCTACGACGAAGATCCGACCTGGTCACCGGACGGCAAGCGACTCGCCTTCGTCGCCAGGTTCACCGGCAAATTCCCGCCGGAAACGAACATCTACACGATGGAACCGGACGCGCCGGGGCAGACGGTCAACGCCGCGGTACAGGTCACCCACTTCACCAACGGCTCGGTCGCGACCGGCGACATCGCCTGGTCGCCCGACGGCACGAAGATCGCCTTCGTGCGCGGCATCGCCTCGCAGAACAACCAGCCGCTCTACGTCGTCAACTCCGACGGCAGCAGCGCCAACGCGACCGAAATCCCCACGATCGGCGGTGCGGGCGATCCGAGCTGGTCTGCCGACAGCGGCAAGATCGCCTTCTCCCATAACAACCAGATCTACGCCGTCTGTGGAGACATCAGCTGCCCGGCGACGCCGCTGCCCGGGGCCGCGGGCGCCGAACCGGCGTGGTCGCCCGACGGCAGCCGGATCGCCTACGGGCGCGAATTCGAATACGTCCAGACGATCGGCCCCTTCGGCGGCACGCCCTTGTGGACGCTCCCCGCCAACACCCAGTTCGTCTCCCCCAGCTGGTCGCCGAGCGGCGCGCGGCTCGCCTACAACGAGCGGGTCGGGGAAGCGAGTCGCTTCCGGATCGTCAACGCCGACGGCAGCGGCGACCACGGGCTGCCGACCGTCCAGGGCCTGAAAACCGAAGGCTCGCGGGCATCGTGGTCGCCGGACGGCGCCCGCCTCGTCTTCCAGGGCTACTACTTCGGCGGCGCCACGCCGGCCGAAAAAGCCAATGCCGTCTACATCGCCGCCGCCGACGGCTCGGGGTCGGTGACCTCGCTGACGTCCGACCAAGGGTTCGCCACCAATCCGGTCTGGCGACCGAGCCCGCCGCCCCCTCCCGGCCCGCCGGGCACGCCCCCGAGCGGCCCGCCGCAGGTGACCACGCCCTCCGGCGGATCGAGCGGACCGCTGCAGGGCGGGAGGATCAAGCCGAAGCTTGTCTGGTTCACCAACCGCATCCCGTGGCGCGGCGGGAACATCGTGGAACCGGCGAGTGTCTTCTGCGGCGCCCCGACCTGCGGGGTCAGCGGTGAGGGCAAGATGAAGGGCGCGATCCCCGCCGGCCTCGCCTTCGGGCGGAACCTGGCGGCGACCGCGAGTGCCAAGTCGAAGCCGAAGGTCATCGCCCGCGGCAAGGTCCAGGTTCCGCCGAACCAACGGCGGGTCCTGAAACTGAAGCTGACGAAGCTCGCGGTCGCCATCCTGCAGAAGGTCGGCAAGCTGAAGATGTCCCTCACCGTGACCACGAGGATCGCCGGCCAGCCACCGGTGAAGGAAACGCGGACGCTCGAAATCTTCGCCAAGCACTCGAAGGCGAAATAATCTGCACACGAGAGCGGTGCATCGTCTAGCATCGCGCCTATGCGCGGGATAGAGGAGTGGGCCCGATGAGCTCGGTACCTCAGGTCGATCCGGAGATGGTGCCGCAGGCCCTGCATGCGCCGCCGGATTACCACCCCGATTTCACCACCTACTACCTGCGCTATCCGCTGGGGATGCGCGAGGTGGTCCGCCTGACGATCGGTGCCTCGGGCGATGACGGCCCCGCCTTCGTCGACCGGGCGATCGAGGCGCTGCAAGGGTCCGACGGGCCGCTCACCCTGGAGCGCGGGCGGGTCCTTGTCCCCGCCGATCCCGGCGCCCAGATCCTCTTCGCCTACTGGGACGACCTCGAGGCCCATAAGCGCTGGAGCGAAAGCGAGGTCGCCCGCGGGCTCTTCGACGGCGCCCCGTCGTCGCCCCGCTGGTCGGAGACGGCCTTCCTCCCGCTCACCCACACCGAGGCCCACTTCTCGTTGCAGACCCGGGAGACCGGGCTTGGACGCGTGCCGGGATCCGAGCACGAGTTCTGCCCGATGGTCGGCTACTGGGGATCCGGGCGCGACCGCATCCCGGTGGCCGCGCGCGATCCTCTCGAGCCGGGAAGCTCGGTCCCCACCCCGATCGCGACGGTTGCCGGCGACCTGTTCGTCGAAGGCCCCCACAATCTCTGCACGATCCGCACCTCGCAGGATTGGCAGGGCGCGCCCGCCGAGCATCTCGAGTGGTACCGCCAGGAAGTCGAGCCCGTCTTGCGGGCGGGGGTCGAATACCTCGACCGGGAGCCGATCGACTCCGGCTGTCTTTCCATCCGCTACATCCGCGAGACCGATCTTTCCGGCGCCGACACCGAGCGCACCTGCGTTCTCGCCCACTTCCGCTCGCTCGGGCAGCTTGAGTCCTGGGCACGGGACCACCCGAGCCACCACGCGATCTTCGAGGCGGCGATGAAGATGATCCGGCGCTTCGGCGACGAACTCGGCATCCGCCTCTTCCACGAGGTCAGTGTCCTGCCCGCCGGTCGCTTCCAGGCGCGTTACCTAGGCTGCGCGGACGACGCCGGGATCCTGCCGGGCTGACAGCGATGAAGGTCGACCTGTCCGACCTCGCCGACGTCATCGCTCGGCTCTCCACGCAATGATGATGTTCGATCACGTCAGAATCGAGGTCGGCGACCTGGAGGCGAGTGCCGCGTTCTACGCCGAGGCGCTGCGGCCATTGGGCATCACCCGCGCCTTCGATTTCCCGGATGGCATCGCCTTCGGGAAAGATGGCGGCGGACCTCTCGGCCCCTTCTTCCTGATCAGCGCACGAGGTCGCCGACCGGTGACCGACGCGCACCTTGCATTCGCCGCCGACGACGAGGACACGGTGGATGCCTTCCATGCCGCCGCGCTTGCGGCGGGCGGCACCGACAACGGAGCTCCGGGCCTGCGCCCCGACTACCACCCGGGCTACTACGGCGCCTTCGTCCTCGACCCCGATGGCAACAACGTCGAGGCCGTGGTCCATCTCGCCGCCCCGACCGGCGACGCGCCCTAGTCCGACGCCCCTCGGCTGCCCCGGAGACGGCGTGGGTGGTCAGCGAAAGTCGGATGACCGCTTCCCAGAAGCCCGGAACGAGACTCGAACTCGTGACCCCTTCCTTACCATTTGCGGTCCCGAGGTCACGCCAACTCTCCAGCAAGTTGGTGATTTGCAGGCTTTTTCTGCTGCGCCAGCGCAAGATCAGCAATGTCGCGTAGCCACGGATCGCCCGCGATATGCGGCGATTGTCGTTGCGTATCGCCACTCCGTGAATCCGAGTGGCGAGTCATCAAGGCCCATACCGGGTCGATAGCTGGAGGGATTGAACACCTTTCCCACGGACCGCGGCTATTGGAGTGGGGGGCGATTCTGTCGTAGTCGTTCGTGGATTTGCGGGAATCCTCTACTCGAGAACGCTCAAGCCTTCAGGCTGCCCACGACCCAATCATCAAGAACCGCCGCAACGCTCTCAGGCTCGTCCAAGTCTACGGAAAGGTAGATGTGGCCCACGAGGTCCGTCGGCATGGCCTCGAGTGAACGATCTTTAAGAAGAGCCAGCCGCCGGCCAAGGACAAGACAACTACCGACCTCGATGTTGAGGTTGTAGTTCAAACCTCGTTTGGATCTCGCCTCAAAGAATGCTATGCCGAAACGACAGCCCCACATATGGGCCGCCACATTTGCCCAAAGGTCGTCCACAATGTTCCGGTCGGAGGCCAGGTGAAACACGAGGCCGTGCTTCTCGCAGACGTTTGCCGCGCGCTCCAGCGCAGGCGCAATTGGGTCAAAGTTGCCGTCTTCTGAGGCTCCTGGGAATCTCGTCATCCCGAACACGTTGCGCTCAAATGGGAACTCAGCCAGAAACTCTTGAAGTGGTCCGATGAGTCCGGGTGGCGCGAGGCTAGGGGGAATCACTGGATGGGCGGTCGCACCAAGGAGCGTGGCTTTCGGCCTCGCAGTCTCCGCGAAGAGCGCCGCGAGATCCATGTCCGTGACAAGGTCCTGGGCCGCCGCTCGCCCGACAGGCGTCATCTTCCACGCTCCACGCACATTTTTCATGCGCGTAAGCCTGCCCGTATGCTGGAGCGCCCCAAAGACATTTGAGATCTTGGTCGGACGTGGCAGCCCGATCTCATCAAAAAGAGTCTCTACCGCCGATGGCGGGAATACCCCTGACTCAGTCCGCTCTTCAACCATCCTCGCCAAGACGAGCACCTGCTCGTTGACGGCGAGCCCTTGGACGCGGCTGCCTACGGAGTCGATCGTCAACCCTTCGTGGTCATCCAGCCAGCGAGGACACCCTCGCCGTAGCCATTGATGGAGAACTTCGAGGATCGGCCCGGACCCGAGCTGTCGATCCAACCCTCGCTCTCTGCCTGCCGAAGATCTCGGCCAAGGTTCGCTGGCGCCTTGAAACCACCCTTCTTCATCAGGCTTTCAACTTCATCAATCGTCAGCGCAACTTCGGCACCACTCTCGGCAGACCAAGCCAGCACCGCCGTGGCCTTCTCCTTATTACCGGGAAGCCCGAACTGCCCTAGGTACGGTTTAAGCGGCAAGTTGGTCGGTGCCTTGACATCGTCCATTGGAGCCTTGTCCGCGCCCGAACGGTCGGGCTCGTCATCTCTCTCGGCCGCCGGTTTCCGTGGTGCTCCGGTCCGTACCTGGAGCAAGTCCTTAAAGTCAGCGTAAGCGTCAAGCACCGTCGAGGTGTTCCCGCGTGCAGAGAACGAGGCATCGCCAAACGTGACGGCAAGCTCGAAGGCATTTCGCTGGTCAGTCATCTAATGCATCCTCTTTCGCAAGCTCGAAATCTCGGCGGGATGTCCAGCGACTTCCCATAAAGACCAGGGAAGCCCGGCAGGACAGAGAACGCAATCCTCCAGCGCCAAGCACATTAACTGGTGCTCCCACTCGCCATCCCCTGGACATAGATAAGTCCCTCGTGGGTGACCTTGTAGGTCTTATTGGCTTGTCGACTGCTGCCAGACTTTCGCAATTGAATGATTCGCTGTGGCTTCCTGCGCATGTTGGTGCTCAACGCATCGGTGATGTTCGGAATTGGATGGCCGAGATTCTTCAGCTCGCTGTTGAGTGCTCGCGACTGCCATTGGTCCTGGCCTTTGACCGCCTGGACCCAATAAGCGGCAACCAAGGCCTTGTCCTCGTTCGTCTTCGGCTGCGCGGCTGCAAACAACTCCGCAAAATGCTCAAACTCCGGTGCCTCTGCGGCGATCTCCTGATCGCTGACCTGACCGTCATCACCGATCATCTGGGCCTCAAACGCATCCTCTTCTATGGCGCTCGAACCTGGGGGTCGCACGACAGACGTAGCGCCGTAACGCTCTGCAGCCCAGCGTAGGACGCGTCCACGCGCATCCTCTTCGAGGTCTGTCAGGGCGCGTGCCACCGTCGACATCGCATCAATCTCTGGATCTCCCATTGGCTCTTTCGGCTCTTTCATTGGATCTTGATCTTAGTATAACGCATGCCGCATTCGCGTCTTGATCAGCGTTCACCGTCCCGTCTACGCGATCATCGGCGACTCGCGTGTCGTGGAAGAGCGCGACGCCGAGCTTGAGCGCCTGCGCCTCCACCAGCGCAATGTGTAGGACAGCGGAACGCCAATAGCTCCGTGTAGCCGACATCCGGCACCAGGGTCGGCTCGATGTGATGGGCGCCGACGACGAGTATCTGCCCATCCGGTCCAGAGCCGATCAGCATGCGACCGTCGAAGCGCGGAGGCGAGGCCAGGTAGCGAAGAGGAAGCGAGTCGCGGATCTGCTGCTCGACAACGTCTTCGAACGGCTTTCCATCGCTGCACCGAAAGGCGTCCAGTGCGGACAAATCCGCAGCCGTCAAGGCCCTGATCAGGACCTCGTCGGATCTCACGGAGTGTCGGGGATACCGTCCGGGATCGCGATCGTGGGATCGCCACTGACCACTAGGGCCTCGGGGTCAACATCGGCGAGCACCTTCCCCCACGCCGTTCCATAGATGTCGGTCGGCGTCGCGCCGGCACGAGCTCCGGCGACCAAGGCGCGCGCCTCCGCGGCCTCGTCCTCAGTCGTCTCGGAAACGACTCGCTGAAGGCGTTCCCTGACCGTCATGGCTAGGCATTTTACCGGCGGGGCAAGCCCTGGCCAGCGATGGGCGGATTCCGTTCCGATCCCCGCCGATTACCGCCACTAGCGGCGTTATTCCGCGATCCCCGCCCACCCCCGAAACGCAAATCGGCCCCGAAAGGGGCCGATCTGCAGGTACTTATAAGCCCGGAACGAGACTCGAACTCGTGACCCCTTCCTTACCATCTGGCCTTGGCAGTTTCGGCCTTGTTCGTCCTCCTGCGGTTTGGCTCTAACAAGCGAGAAATCACGATCCGCCCTTCCTGACAGAGGTGTTCCCTTTCGGGCTAGCGCTTCCAAAACGCTTCCATAAATACGCAGATACAGAAAGCGATCCAGTCGACTGCGGAGGTGCTCAGTGGCGGCGATCCTCATGGCGGGGATGAGAGCCCTACGGAGCCGTCGGGAAACAACCGTGCACTTCCGTCAAACCCAACTAAAACCCTCTAATCGTTAGCTCATCGGTGACTAGGCCGTCTGGCCGTGGGTCGCAGCTGGCGCCTCGTCCTCGATGTGGAATGCGACGTCGGCGTCCCGTTTCACCGCTCGTTGGTGACCCCTAAGTACATCCTCGGTAATAGCGCGGATTGCAGTCTGGCTCTTGAACAGGGTCTTGTAGTCGAAGTAGCCAGCTTCTTCCTGCTGCTCGCGAATGAACCCATTGAAGTCAACAAGGATGTCTCCAACGAGCCGTCCAATTGCGCCTCTCAGCGCCGCTTCCGCCTCGGGGATGTAGTCCCCGGGGGAGTCCAAGACGGCTCGCCCGATCTCCGTCTCGCGCATGATGCGGCCGACGAGATACACGAGCACGAAGCTCGTAAGCGCGTAACCGGCAACAAGCGAGCTGTCTATATCGCCGAGGCTGTGCTGAATCTCATCCCAGATCAGCCACCCGAGGTAGATATGCGCCGCCGAGATCCGAGGATGGAAGACCGACTTGTACTCCTGGTCGAAGAGCGCGAACTTCCGATGGGCGAGATACGGCTGTTCGTTGTACAGGGCGATAAGGATCTGGGCAGCATGGTCATTCTGGATCACGACACCGCCCGAGACGTCCTCTCCTCTCTTGATCACATATTGCACGCTGCCGCCAAACAACTCGTCGAATTCTCCTTTGAGAACCACCTGGGTCGAGTCGTTCGCCCTCAGGTCCTTCAGGTTGATCGAGTTCTGGTTATTGCTCCGGTAGGTGATGTCATCCGCCAGAGCCTCCGCGTCACCGACTTTGACGAGCTTGACAGGCACTAGGAGATCATCCGTCAACGCGGCCTCGTTCTTTCGGAACGCGACTGCCGACTGGCATCCATTGACGATCGAGAATCCCTTCAATCTAAAGACATCGTCGCCCTGTGCCTCGACTTGGCGACCCAGGATCGTCAGCCCGTTGTGAAAGGTCAGGAAGCGGGCGTGCTCGTCAGCGTCGCTCAGAGTCCGGCCGATGTCTTTGTTGACCCGCGTCCGGCCGAGATCCAGCCTCACGTTCTGTGCGAAGAGGCTTCGATCGTCGATTCCGGGCAGCGCAGCGATCTGTTTCGCGGGCAGCGCGCCGAACGTAACCTCGACACCCTCACTAGCGGGAAGGGTGAACGACGCCCCGGAAGGGAACGAGAGCTCGACCTCCTCCTCTATGTATATAGGTCGATCGATGTAACGAATGTAGGAGTCAAGCTTCTGGAGGCCCCATCCTTCTAGCGGCGGCGGGCCTTCGGAATGAGCATTCAGATAGTCGCTTCCCGCGTCGTCGAAGACTGAATTCGTAACGAAGATGCAACGAGCAACGAAGCCTTCCGTGACTCGTTCCACGAGATTGTTTCTTTCCACCAACCCCCTGAGCTCCGGATTCGGGCCGGCAGCGAGTAGCGCCTCCACCTGAGAGGGGGACGAAAACCAGCTTGCCGCACCAACAAGTTTCTGTAGATCGGTGTCACCTTGCGTCGAATTAAGCGATTTCCGTCGCTTCGCCTGCAAAAGGACTATCTCTTCGCTGACGGAGTCGACCCAGATCCCGTCTATCCCCTTATCGCCGGGTCCGTCGCAAACGGCGTCGGGGGCTTCGGTTTCATCTAGCCGCTTCACGTGCCGCAGGAACCAGATCAGCAAAGCCGCCGTGGGTGACCTACCGCCGACCTCGAACTCCGCCGCCGAAGTGTTGAGCCTGTCGAAAAGATCATCGATTTCCGGCATTTGATGAAGATTATCTACTCAAGACAGACCAGCCAATGCAGTTCCCTGCGGACTCGCTTTTAATACCTCGCTCTCCGACAGGGGCAGGGGACAGCTGCTCAAGCCTCCTCGTCGTCCATTCCGCCCGTCTCGAACAGCTTCGGTTCAAGCGTCTTCAAGAGGTCGTTGAGGGATTCCGAGTTGTCTTTAGCTTTGAGATATTCGTCGTACTGGTTGCGCGCATTCTCGATCAGCTCGTCGTAGAGGACGTAGCGCCCGTTCGAGTTCGCGAACTGCGCCTCGATGTATCGCTTCTTGCTGAGCGAACCTCGATCATTAGCACCGGGTGGTGAGCCGAGCACGAAGACGACCTCGATATCAGGGTCGCCCTGGTTCTTCTTTTCAAGAACGCTCTTGAGCGCCTGGTAGTACTTCACCCCTTGCTCGGCCAGCACAGGAGCCTCGAGCTTCACCTCGTACCGCTTGAGCTCGACGATGACGTGCCGGCCGCTGAGCGTCGCGTAGCGTATGTCGTAGCGCCCAACGATCTTGCTGCCGTCCGGTTTTTCCGGAAACAGATCCGGATCGACCTTGTGAAGTGCTTGCTCCATTCGCTCGCTGCCGGTCGCACGCTCCCACGCAGGATCGAGTAGCCAGAGATTCTTATAAAGGTGGTCTTGCAGGACCCGCTCTTTTGCGTTTTCCTCGGTCAACCCCTGGAAGCGCTCGATCGACTCAATGCGAGATCGCACGATGTCCCCGAAGAGCGCGTCCTCATAGGCATCTTGCTGGCTGAGCAGCGGAAGCAACGCGTCTGCGGTCAGATCGCTCAGTTCGTCGAGATCCTCTGAGCTTTTCCGAAGACCTACCCGCTCAAAAGCGAGGACGCCAGCCCTAAGGAGACTCGCCCTGTCCTCCGCCGCAGTCTCCTTCTCGAGAGTCAGTGAGGCGATGGTCCCGATCATCTTGTGCGCTGCCTTGCGCTGCTCTACCGGACGCTCCTCTACCCAGTCGCGCAACCGCGGGAATCGCTCCAGAACGTCTTCGGCCTCCTTCTTTGGACGCTCGGCGCTCCACTGCTCGGCAGCCTTCACAAATGAGCTTCGCAGGAGCTTCTGCAATGCCTGAACTCGATCGTCGTCCTCAATCAACCGTTGTCGATCGCTCGTGGCGATGTCCTCATAGCCGCCGTCGAGGTCGAGGAAGTCCGCTTCGATCTGGCCGGTCACGTAGTTCCCGAAGATCCGGCTGAAATCGAGCTTCTCGATGATCCCCTCCTGAATCGGGCGCTTACGTGCCAGGACGATCACGTTCTTCAGCGATCCTGCCTCCTCGTCATTGGTCAGGTCGGTGGGTTGGCGGGCAGTTCCGATCCAACCCTTGACCTGCCAGTCCGCGCGGCCCGCCGTGTCCTCGGACAGGACGAAACGGGTGATCCCGTCAGGGAGCGCCGACTGGGGCAGCGATTCGCTTCCGAACTCCCAGATGAACTCCAGCGTCCGCAGATCCTGCCGATCGGCGAACGTGATCGGCTTGTCGTTTACCTCGATGCTGAAGCCGCCGTCCTCGGGTGCAGTTTCGTCGAGGACGTCGAATCGCCGTGCGAGTCGTTTGCGCAGAGCATTGACCGTCAGGTCCGCGCGCTTGCTCCTAAGGCGCTCCAGCACAAGCGTCGTGCCCTGCTGCGAATGCTCCAGAGGAACACCGACGGGTTCGGGGTGGTATTCCTGTTTCGTCTTAATTTTGGCTTCCAGATCCTCGACCTTGATCCGTAGGCCGTGGCTCTCGTCGTCACGGGTCGTGTAGACGGTCACGGTCTTAGCGATCGAGAAGACCGAGAGCTTTCCGATCCCCTTCCGACCCATGTAGGGACGTTCAAAACGGTCTGATGCCTCTCCCTCGGTATCGCGCTTCTTATAGCCGACGGTAAGGAAGCGGTCGTTTATCTGCTTGACCGTCATGCCACTGCCATCGTCGGTGACGACGACCGTCTTGTCGTCCTGCTTCCAGGAGATGGAGACAAAGGTCGAGTCCGCGTCGTAGGCATTCGCCACAAGCTCCGAAAGGACTGCCGCGGCGTTGCTGTACAGGTTGATGCCGAGAGACTCTAGGACCGACAAATCCACGCTCATCGTGTAGATCGATCCGCCGCCCCCTGCCGCAGTCGAAGCCATCATGGTCGTGCTACGCGACGGCCGCGGCGTGGCTCTTCAGGGCGTCCCCGACGGCCTCGGCCAACGGAGGCGGAACCGCGTTTCCGATCAGACGCCCGAGTGAGGAGAAGTGGACCGGAGAGTTCTCCTCGACGAATCGGTAGCTGCGCGGGAAACCTTGGAGCATCGCCGCCTCTCGAAGGCTGATACCACGGTCCTGCTCGGGATGCCCGAAGCGGCCGGTGCCGAAGTTGTACGCGAGGGTGGTGATCGTGGGAGCTGGCTCGTCCCAATCCATCCGCGCGTAGACATTGCGGAAGGTCGCGCCCGACTTCTTTCGATGACAGGGCGCTCGGAGATCTTCCGGCCAGTCTTCCCAGGTACCTCCGGGTCGCGACGCCCTGATCCGTTTGAGATTGACCTCGGAGAGGTTGCGCGAACGGTGCATTGGATCCGTCGGGTCCGAGCCGCCAGATTTCAACTTCGGCAGAGTGCCGATCTCGTCCCTAACGGTGCGAGGGGCATCACCCCTTCGTCCCGTTGGCACCTCGATCGAGCCGACCCGAGAAGCCAGAAGGACCAGCCGTCGGCGACTCTGAGCGAGCCCGAAGTCGATGCCCCGACAGCTGCGGTAGTTCACCTCGAAACCCAAATCGATGAGCTCCGACACGAAATCCTGAAAGACGGTCGAGCTCACGACCCGAGGAACGTTCTCCATCGTGACGAACTCCGGTTCACCTTCCCGCACCAGGCGCGCGAACTCCTCAAGGAGAGACCATCGGTCCTCGGAGCTGGTGTCCGCGCCGCGTCGGTGTGGCGAGAACGGTTGACAGGGCGCGCAGCCCGCCAAAACTTTGTAGTCGCTCCGCTTCCAGAGCGGCTTCAGATGGTCGGCCGTCAGCTTGCGCACGTCCTTCTCCAGAAACGGCGAATCGATGTTCGCTTCGAAGGGGTATCGACACGCCGGATCGATATCGACCCCGGCAGCAACCGCGATTCCAGCCTTCTGAAGTCCGAAAGAGAGTCCCCCCGCACCGCAGAAAAGGTCAACGGCAACGATGCGCGGCCCCCTCTTTTTCATAGCAGCGAAAATTACCGGACGAGCGGCTGCGGGGCCAGCTTACACCTGCGAGGACGCAGATCCTGCGAGCTGATGACTTCGAATCCGGAGCCGGAACCCGATGCCACGGCTGGACCACGGCGCCCCGCGTCTGCACTCCGCGAACCGCACGGAGATCTGGCACCGGTCAGTGCCCCCTCGAACAGACCTCCGTAGCGCTGCTCCATCCGACTCCTTCGTCGCGCGGTCCGCTCCACCGACCTGACCTCCGAGACGTAGACCTTCCGCGTCACGATCGAGTCCTTGTGGCCGAGCTGCCAGGAGACCTCTTCGGCCCCGTCGCCGTCGGCGATCGCCCAGGAGGCACAGGTGTGGCGGAATGAGTGGAAGCAAGGGACCGACCCACGGGGCACCGGCAGGCGCTTTCCATCGGCACCTCTCGCGTGCAGGACCGGGAAGGTCGGCTGCCCCTCATCGTCGATCGCCTTCCGCTGCGCGCGACGCAGCTCGCGCGAGACGTTCCGCTGGTTGACGGCTCTCCCGCTCTCGGTGCAGAAGACGAAGTCCTCTGGTCCGGTCAGCCTGCAGCGGTCGCGGTGCGAGAGCAGCAATGCGGCAAGTGAGGGCGCCAGCTCGACCTCTCGTTGCGATGCCTCCGTCTTCAGCTCCTGCCTCACCCCTTCCCGGTCCACCTGGAACTCGATCGAGACGACCGCCTCCTCAAGGTTGGTGAGGTCGAGATCGTCCCAGACAAGGCCGAGACACTCCGAGACCCGGGCGCCCGTCGCCGCCGCGAAGGAGAAGAGCGTGCGGTAAGGCTCGTGAGCGGCCGCCAGGGTCTGAGCGAGCTCCTCGACCGTGAACACGCGGTGCTTTCGCGCCGCCGTCACCCGCGGTCGCTCGGAGGACTCGAGCAGGGCGACGGTATGGAGGCCGTGCCATCCCATCCTCCGCGCGGCGAACTTGTACACCCGGCGGCCGACCCGGAGGATGCCCTCGATCGTCGACTCGGCGAGGCCACTGGCGCGGAGGTCGACCACGAGGCGCGCCCAGTCGTCGACCGAGATCCGGTCGAGTCGGCGCCCGCCGAAACGCGGACGAAGGTGGCGCTCGATCGCCAAGGTGTAGCCGTTGCGGGTCTGGCGGCGCAGGGAGGGCACCTGCTCGGCGAGCCAGCGGTCGGCGGCCTCGCCGAAGGCTAGGCGTGGATTGGCCTGCACCGGCTCACCGCGGCCTCGACAGGCGAGGCCGGCGAAGCTACGATGACGAACGGACAGAGCGAACCGGATATGCAGGAGAGCGCTTATGTCGATCGACCGGAGGACACTGGCACACCCACGGTAGGGACCTCCACGGGCCGACTCGGCCAGATCTCGTCGATTGGCTGGTCCAGGATGAACTCGGTCAAATCGGAAACCTCACCGACCGATCTCGGGCAACCGTCCGTTCGGACGCATCACTACCCTCCAGCCCGTGACGACGCGTGATCGACTTTCGGCTGAGGCAGCCCGGCAGATTGCCGAGCGCGGCTACCACGGAACCTCGATCGGCAGCCTGGCGAAAGCACTGGGCATCCAGAAGAGCTCGGTGTACTCGTACATCGACAACAAGGAGGATCTGCTGATCGAGCTCGCCAGCGTGGGCGCGGCCCACTTCCACGAGGCACTCGATTCAGTCCCCGAGGATGTCGAACCATTGGACCGGCTGCGGCTCGGGCTTCATGCGCATCTTCATGTCGTCCACACCCAGCTTGACGTCGCCACGATCTGGCTGAAGGAGTGGCGCTTCCTGACCGGACAGCCACGCAAAGATTTCCTTCGCAGCCGTCGACGCTACGAGCAGCGGATCCGCGGGCTCTTCGAGGACGCGACCCGGTCGGGCAGCCTCCCCGAGGCTCTCGACCTGGACCACGCGGTGCTCCTCTTCTTCTCCGTCGGCAACTGGGCCTACACCTGGATGTCGAAGAACACCGATGTCGACGCCGAGGCCGACGCGTTCTGGGCCCTCATGCAGGACGGCCTCGTGCGGCCCTGACCCCAGCCTTTCCTGCTAGCGGGAGAGGAACTCCTCCATTGCCTCCAGATATGCGGGCGTCGAGGCTGCATATGCCTGCACCTGCACCTCCAGCTCCAGGTGGTCGGCGAGCGAGGATCGGAGGCTCCGCTGGATCAGCCGCTTCGTGGTGCCCACACCATCGCCGGGCCATGCCGCCAGCTGGGTCGCGACACCCTGCGCCCGCGTGAGCAGGTCGTCGGGTTCGACGACCTCGGAGACCAGGCCGATCGCCAATGCCTCCTCCGCGTCGATGCGACGCCCTGAGATCATCCACTCGAGCGCCTTCGCCTCGCCGATGATCCGTGGCAGGAACCACGAACACCCGGCGTCGGGGATCAGGCCGAGATTGACGAAGGCGGGGACAAATTTCGCCTTGGCCGAGGCGAGGCGGACGTCGGCGGCCGCGGCGAGTGAAAGGCCGGCGCCCGCGCAGGCGCCGTTCACGGCGGCGATCACCGGCTTCTCCAGTGAGTAGATCGCGATCGCGTTCGGGTTGTAGTGGCGTCGCAACCGGTCGTCGTTGCCACCGCCCTCACGCTGTACCTCCTCGAGGTCCTGGCCCGCCGAGAAAGCCCGACCCTCGCCGGTGATGATGACCGCGCGGACGTCGTCGCCGCGCGCGGCGCGCAGGGCTTCGGCGAATTCCTTATGCAGCTCCCGGGTGAAGGTGTTCATCACCTCCGGTCGCGAGAGGGTGATCAGCTCCACCCCCTCCTCGATGCTCACCTCGACTGCCATTGCGGCCTCCTCTTCTCGACGAAGGCCGCCAGGCCCTCATGGGCATCCTCACTGGCAAAGGTCAGGTGAAGGGCCTTGCGCTCAAACTCCAGGCCGGATCGCAGGCCGGTCTCGAAGGAGCGGTCGACCGATTCCTTGGCCAGGCGCTGGGCGATGGGCGCCCGCGCGGCGATCTCGGTTGCCACCCGGCGAGCCTCCGTCAACCAGGACTCGCGGGCGACGACACGGGCGACCAGACCGGCCGCCATCGCCTCCTCGGCCGAGAGCATGCGGCCGGTCAGAATCATGTCCATCGTGACCGCCTTACCGACCGCCCGGGTCAGGCGCTGGGTCCCGCCGGCGCCAGGGATCAGGCCGACGCCCGTCTCCGGCTGACCGAAGCGGGCGGTTTCCGAGGCGACGATCAGGTCGCATGCCATCGCCAACTCGCAGCCACCGCCGAGACAGAAGCCGGAGACCGCGGCGAGCAATGGCGTATGCAGACGGGCCAGCCGGTCCCACTGCTCGACGCGGCCGCGAAGCGCCATCTCGATCGCGGTGCTCCCGGACATCTCCTCGATGTCGGCACCGGCGGCGAAGGCGCGGTCTCCTCCGGCCAAGACGATGCAACGGATCGACTCGTCTTCGTCGAGATCGACCAGCGCCGCGACGACTCCGCCGATCAGCTCTTCAGAAAGGGCGTTCAACGAGCCCAAGCGGTTCATTCGGACCGTGGCTAGAGGCGCCTCGACTTCGACGAGCACGACTGGCTCGGACACATTTCCTCCTTTTCCGATTCTCGCTCGAGAGTATACGTCCGATCGATCGGTTGTATAGCCTTTCGCCACATGAACTCTTCCCTCCCCCGGCTCGGCGTCATCGGGGCCGGTTCGATGGGCGCGGGTATTGCCGAACTCGCCCTCACTCACGGCTTCGCGGTTGTCCTCATCGATGCGTCCGGCACCGCCCTGGCGGGAGCGCGCGAGAGAATCGAGGCTTCCTTGCAGGCCTCGACAGAGCGAGGCAACATCACTGTCGAGGACGCGGAGACGGCATGGCGGCGACTCGAGACGAACGAGACGCTCGAGGCGCTGGCGGGCTGCGAGACGGTGATCGAGGCGATCGCGGAGAACGTCACCGCGAAGCGGGAGGTGTTTGCCCGCCTGGCCGAGATCTGCCCTGCTCCGACCCTGCTTGCGACCAACACCTCTTCGCTGCGGGTCAGCGCGGTCGCCGCAGGCCTCCCGGGGCGCGAGCGGATCGTGGGCCTACATTTCTTCAACCCCGCGACCCGGATGAGGTTGGTCGAGGTGATCGGGGGCATGGAGAGCGACGTCCGCTCGGTCGCACGGGCCGTGGCCCTGGCCGAGCGTCTCGGAAAGAAGGTGATCCAGGCACGGGACGGGATCGGCTTCCTCGTCAACCGAAGCGCCCGGCCATACGTCGGAGAGGCGCTTCGGCTCGTCCAGGAGGGCGTTGCGAGCTTCGAGCAGGTCGATCGCATCTGCCGCATGGCCGGAGGATTTCGCGTGGGCCCTTTCGAGCTGGCCGACCTGATCGGCGTCGACGTCAATCTCAAGATCACCGAATCGTTCTGGTTTCAGAGCTATGGTGAGCCTCGCTGGCGTCCGAGTCCAATCCAGGCCCAACTCGTCGCGGCCGGACGGCTGGGCCGGAAGGTGGGCGCCGGCTTCTACAGCTACTTTGAGGACGGTAAGCCCTACCGCGAGCCCGATCCCGAGCCACCGGTCTCGGGAGGAGGCGACGGCCGGGTCGTTGTCATCAATGGCAACTCGGACCTTGCCAGGTTCGTCCGCCAGGCGGCGAGCGAAGCGTCTTTTGATGTGCGTGGTCCAGACGATCTTCCGTGGCTGACCATCGAGATGGAGTCGACCCTGGATCCCCCACGTGCGGTGCCGATGACCAAGGCGATCCTTTGCGCCGGTATGGCCCTTCGGGAGCGAGGAGCCGCCGAGGGAGCCTGCGGCTTTCACCTGCTCGGGCCAGCCGACGAAAGCCGCCTAGTGGAGGTCACGAGCGTGGACTCCACCAGCGTTGCATCACGCGAGCGCACAGTCGAGTTCTTCAACTCCCTGGGCTTCCACGTCGAGGAAGTCGGTGACGCCCCGGGCATGGTGCTCGGCCGCATCGTCGCGCAACTGGTCAACGAGGCGGCGTTCTGCCTTGAAGAGGGGGTCGCCGACGCCGCGGACATCGACGCCGGCGCCCGGCTTGGCCTCAACTACCCGCGCGGACCGATCGAGTGGTCGCAAGCGGCGGGCCTCGATCACATTCGCGCCGTGCTTCGCGGCCTCGAGCGATGGCGCGGCGAAGAGCGGTACCGCCTCTCACCGCTGCTTCGCACCGCCGCGACGTTGGCCACATAGACCCCGTAACCGTCACCAAGAACCCAATCGATCGGAGGATCAAAAATGACCAACGCGTACCTCGTCACCGGCGCGCGGACGCCGATCGGTCGCTACGGCGGAGCACTCTCCTCGATCCGTCCCGACGACCTCGCCGCCACCGCCATCGGAGCGCTGCTCGAGCGCCATCCCGGCGTCGACCCGGCGGCGATCGACGACGTCATCCTCGGCTGCGCCAATCAGGCGGGCGAGGACAACCGCGATGTCGCCCGGATGGCCGCACTGCTGGCGGGCCTGCCGGACTCGGTGCCGGGAACCACGGTGAACAGGCTCTGCGGATCGGGGCTCGACGCGCTCCTCTTCGCCGCCCGCACGATCGCCAGTGGTGATGCGGAGATGATCGTCGCCGGCGGCGTCGAGAGCATGAGCCGCGCGCCCTTCGTGATGCCGAAGGCGGCGAAGCCGTTCGATCGTACGGCGGAGATCTTCGACACGACGATCGGTTGGCGCTTCGTCAACGACGCCTTGGCCAAGCAGTACGGCACCGACTCGATGCCGGAGACCGGCGAGAACGTCGCCGCCGACTTCGGCATCTCGCGGGAGGATCAGGACGCCTTTGCATTGCGCTCCCAGGAACGCGCCGCCGCGGCCCGCGCCTCGGGGCGGCTGGCCAAAGAGATCGTCCCGGTGCAGGTGCCTCAGCGGCGCGGCGAGCCGATCGTGGTCGAGCACGACGAGCACCCACGCGAGACCTCACTGGAGGCGCTCGCCACACTACCGACCCCGTTCCGCGCCGACGGCAGCGTCACCGCCGGAAACTCATCGGGGGTGAACGACGGCGCCGCCGCGCTTCTCGTCGCCTCCGAGTCGGCGATCGAACGCCACGGCCTGGAGCCGCTGGCCCGCATCCGGGCTGGCGCGGTGGCCGGGGTGCCGCCTCGGATCATGGGATTCGGTCCCGTCCCGGCGACCCGAAAGCTGCTCGCCCGCACCGGGCTCGACTTGGCCGAAATCGACCTGATCGAGTTGAACGAGGCCTTCGCCTCGCAATCGCTTGCCGTCCTCCGCGATCTCGGCCTCCCCGAGGACTCCGGGGATGTCAACCCCAACGGCGGTGCGATCGCGCTCGGTCACCCGCTCGGGATGAGCGGCGCCCGCCTCGCCCTCACCGCCGCGATCGAGTTGCGCGAACGTGAGGCCAAGCTGGCGGTCTGCACAATGTGCGTCGGGGTCGGCCAGGGCGTCGCGGCCCTGCTCGAACGCACCTAGCGACAGTTCAGCGGCGCGGGGGCAGATCGCGGACCGTGGTCGCGAACAGCTTCCGCCAGCTCGAGCCGACCGCGGAGGCGAACAGGTCCTCGAGCTGGCGGAAGTGCTCATCGAGCACCCGGTCGAGCGCATCCAGGTCGCCGGCGCGCATCGCCTCGATCTGCCGCCGGTGGACGTCCAGGGTGTGTCGGTCGTCCTTGGGGTCGCCGCGGTAGGCGTCCCGGATCGGCGCCAGCTCGCGCGCCAGCTCGCGCATCGCCGCCTGGATCGAACGGTTGCCGGAGGCGCGGCCGACGGCGCGGTGGAAGGCGGCGTCGGCCCGCATCACCTGGTCGCGCGAGCCGGCGGCCGCGACGAGCAGCTCGACCGTCCGCTCCATCTCCTCGAAGTCCCCCGGGCGGGCGGCCTTGGCCGCCAGTCGCGTCGCCCCGCCCTCGATGATCCGCCGGGCGACCAAGGTCTCCACGACGATCCCCTCCTCGGCCGCCACCTGGCTGCGCAGGAGGTCGATCGGGACCAGCTCGGCGGCGAGGAAGATGCCGCCCCCGGCGCCTCGCCGGACCTCGATCAGCCCGGCGCGTTCCAGCACCCGCAAGGCCTGCCGCAGGGTCGGCTTGGAGATCCCCAGCTCGGCCGCCAGCGTCGCCTCTTTCGGCAACGCGTCGCCATGCCGCAGTCGCGAGCGCTCGATCCCCTCGACGATCCGTTCGATCGCCTGCTCGAAGGTGCGCTCGGTCGCGATCGGCTCGGCGAACGCCGGCGGGCGGAGCGCCGCTGTGGTCTCCCCGCTCATCGAGGAGCCGACTCTACCCACCGTCGCGGCTCCCGCGAATCTGGTCGTCAGCCGTGGATCAACCAGCCATCGGCGGCGCGCGCGGCTTCGCCGACGGCCTCCGAGAGGGTCGGGTGGCCATGGACGATGCGGGCGAGGTCGCCGACGCCGCCCTGCAGGGCCTGGGTGTCGACGATCTGCTGCAGCAGCTCCGGGGCGCGGCTGCCGACCACGTGGGCGCCGAGGATCTGGCCGGACCCGGACTCGGCGACGATCTTCACCAGACCGCCGCGGTCGTCGAGCAGGGTTCCGGCACCGACCGCGGCGAAGGGGACCTTGCCTACCGCGATCTCGTGCCCCGCGGCGCGGGCGGCCGCCTCGGTCAGGCCGACGGCGGCCACGGCGGGTGAGGCGAAGGTGACACGGGGGATGAGCTCGCGCCCGACCGGCAGGGTGACGCCGCCGGCCGCCGCCTCCGCCGCGACGATCCCCTCCTCCGAGGACTTGTGGGCGAGGGCCGGGCCGGCGACCAGGTCGCCGATCGCGAAGACGCCCGCGACCGAGGTGCGCTGCTCGTCGTCGACCGCGAGCAAGCCCGCCTGGTCGCGCCGCACCCCGAGCTGGTCGAGCCCGAGCGCGGCGACGTCCGGCTCGCGCCCGGTCGCCAGGACCAGCCAGTCGGCCGCGTGGCGCCTGCCGGCGACGACGAAGGCGACCCCGGCCTCGTCGGCCTCGACCGCTTCGATCCCGGCCCCGGTCAGCAGTTCGACGCTCTGCGCCTTCAGCGCCCGCTCCAGCGGCCGCACCACGTCGGCGTCTTCGCCGGGCAGCACCGTCTCGGCGACCTCGACCAGGGTCACCTCGCTACCGAGCCGGGCGTAGGCGGAGGCCAGCTCGACCCCTGAGGGCCCGGCGCCCGCCACGGCGATCGAGCCGGGGAGCTCGTCGAAGGCCCAGGCCTCCTCGGTTCCGATCACCCGGCCACCGAACTCGATCCCCGGCAGGCCGGTGCCGCGAGAGCCGGCGGCGACGATCGTGGCGGGCGCGATCAGGGTGCGCTCGCCGACGCGGACGCCGCCGGGGACGAGCCGGGCCTCACCGGTGATCACCTCGACCCCGTGGCGCGAGAGCAGGCCGGCGACGCCGCCGGTCAGCTTCGCGATCACCGCGTCGCGGCGGCCGGCGACGGCGTCGAAGTCGACGCCGACGTCCTCGCCGCCGGTGAGGATCCCGTACCCGGGCGCCGCCCGCGCCTCGTCCAGCAGGTCGGCGGCGCGCAGCACCGCCTTCGCCGGGATGCAGGCGACGTTGAGGCAGCGGCCGCCGAGCTGCTCGCGCTCGACCACGGCGGTCCGCAGTCCGAGCTGGGTGGCCCGCAGCGCCGCGACGTACCCGCCCGGGCCGGCGCCGATCACGACGCAGTCGAGATCGGCGCTCACGGCCTCCCTCTTTCGAGCTCCTCGATCACCCGCAGCAGGAACATCGAGGCCCTGGTCCCGTCGGTGATCCGGTGGTCGAAGGAACAGGAGACGAGCCCGATCTTGCGGATCAGGATCTCGCCGTCGCGCACCACCGGCCGCTCGGCGATCCGATGGACGCCGAGGATCGCCGACTCGCCGAGATTGACCAGCGGCGTGGCGAAGTAGCCGCCGAGCCGGCCGGCCAGCGTGACCGTGAAGGTGCCACCGCGGAGGTCCTCGGGAGCCACCGTCTCCTCGCGGACGCCCTGCGCCAACCGCGCCACCTCGGCGTCGAGCTGCTCGAGCGAGCGCTGATCGGCGTCGCGGATGACCGGCACGACGAGGCCTTTCGGCCCTTGCGCGGCGAAGCCGACGTTCAGGTGCGTCAGGTGGACGATGTCCTCACCGTCGATGGTCGCGTTGAAATCGGGGAACTCGCGCAGCCCGATCGTCGCCGCGCGGACGACGAAGGGGACGTAGGAGAGCTCGCCGCGCTGCTCCGCGAGATCGGTGAAGTCGCACTCCTCGACGACCGTGACCTTCGGCACCTCCTGGTGTGACCGGGTCAACCGCTCGCCGATCCGCCGTCGCATCCCCCGCAGGGGCTCGCGCCGTCCCTCTGGCCCTGGTGCGGATGGGGCCTGGGCCGGCGCGCCGGCGCCTTCGGCGGCGGCGCGGACGTCGCGCTCGGTCACCGCCCCGCCGGGGCCGCTGCCGCTGATCGCCGCCAGCTCGACGCGCAGCTGCTTGGCGGCACGGCGGGCACCCGGGGTCGCCTTGACCGCGCCCGTCGAGGGCGCGGAGGCCGGGGCCGGAGTGGGCGCGGCCGGGGCGCTGGGGGTCGCCCCGGCCGCGGAGGAGAGTCCACTGCCGGCCACGGACGGGGGGTCGTCCGCAGTCTCGATCGTGATCAGGAGGCCGCCGACCGCCGCCATCGCGCCGACCGGGGCGTGCAGCTCGGCGACCGTCCCGTCGACGGGACAGGGGATCTCCACCGTCGCCTTGTCGGTTTCGACCTCGACCATCGGGTCGTCCTCCACCACCACCTGTCCCACGTCCACCAGCCAGGCGACGACCTCGCCCTCGCGGACGCCCTCGCCGAGGTCCGGGAGCTTGAACTCGTAGGCCATCTTTCAGTTCTCCAGGGTGCGGCGGGCCGCCTCGACGACCCGGCTCGGGGACGGGACGTAGAGATGCTCCAGCCGCCAGTAGGGGAAGGCGACGTCGTAGCCGGTGACCCGCTCGACCGGCGCCTGCAGGTCGAAGAGTGCCCGTTCGGAGATCAGCGCCGCCACCTCGGCGGCAAAGCCGGCCGTCCGCGCCGCCTCCTGGACGATCACCGTCCGACCGGTCCTGGCGACCGCCTCGATCAGGCCCACCTCGTCGAGCGGGCGCAGGGTGCGGAGGTCGACGACATGGGCTGAGACCCCCTCGGCGGCGAGCTGGTCGGCGGCCTCGGCGGCCACCTTGACCATCGCCCCGTAGGCGACCAGGGTGACGTCGGTGCCCTCGCGCTCGATGCGCAGCTTCCCCAGCGGGACCAGTTGCTCGCCCTCCGGCACCTCTTCGCGCGAGTCCCGGTAAAGGGCCTTCGGCTCGAGGAAGACGACCGGGTCGGGATCGCGAATCGCGGCCGTCAGCAGGCCCTTGGCGTCGGCGGGCGTGGAGGGGATCGCGACCTTGATGCCGGCGGTGTGGACGTAGTAGGTCTCCGGCGACTCCTGGTGCAACTCCGGCGCGTTGACCCCGCCGCCGTAAGGCATGCGAATCGTCAGCGGCACGTTCATGCGACCGCCGGAGCGCCAGCGGTAACGCCCGACGTGGGTGATCAGCTGCTCCAGCGAGGGGTAGCTGAATGCGTCGTACTGCATCTCGACCACCGGCCGCCAGCCGACCATGCTCAAGCCCAGCGCGGTCCCGAGGATCCCCGCCTCGGCGAGCGGCGTGTCGACGCAGCGGTCGCTGCCGAACCGCTCCTGCAGGCCGGCGGTGACCCGGAAGACGCCACCGGAGCGGCCGACGTCCTCGCCCATCACCATCATCGCCGGGTCGCGCTCCATCTCTTCGCGGAGGCCGCTGTTGATCGCCTCGACGAGCGTCTTCATCGTGCCTCCAGGACGCCGAGGGCGGCATCGCGCTGGGCGACGAGGCCGGCGGGTGGGATCTCGTAGGTGGTATCGAAGACGAGCGCCGGGTCGGGGTCGGGAAGCGCCTCGACCTCGCGCATCGCCCGCTTGACCAGGTCGGCGGCCTCCGCACGCGCGGTGGCCGCCGCCTCGTCGTCGAGCAGGCCGCGTCGGCGCATGTAGCCCTCGAGGCGGGCGAGGCAGTCGTCCTCGCGCGCCGCCTCTGCCTCCGCGGGGTCCCGATAGAGCGAGGTGTCATCGGCTGTCCCGTGCGGTTCGACCCGGTAGTGAAGCGCCTCGATGAAGGTCGGGCCGCCACCCGCACGGGCGCGGGCGACCGCGGCACGGGTGGCGTCGTAGACCGCCAGCGCGTCGCGCCCGTCGACCCGCACGCCGGGGATGCCATAGCCGATCGCCTTGTCGGCCAACGCCCGGGCCCGCGACTGGCGGGCGAACGGGGTCGAGATCGCCCAGCCGTTGTTGTTGCAGACGAAGACGACCGGGGCGTCCATGACGGCGCCGAAGTTGACCCCCTCGTGGAAGGAGCCCTCGGAGGTGGCGCCGTCGCCGAAGAAGACGACCGCACAGCCGTCCCCTCCTTTCGCCTTCATCCCCCAGGCGGCGCCGACCGCGTGTGGGATCTGGCTGGCGATCGGGACGGAGATGCCACCGAGCCGGTGCTCCTGCGGGTTCCACCAGCCGTCCGGCAGGCCGCGCCACCAGGCCAGCACGGTCGCCGGATCCAGCCCCCGCAGCAGGCCGATGGCCGACTCGCGATAGGAAGGGAAGACCCAGTCGCGCCCCGGGTCGAGGGCGAGATGGGCGCCGGTCTGGATCGCCTCGTGGCCCCAATAGATCGCGTAGGTGCCGATCCGTCCCTGACGCTGGTAGATCACCGCGCGCTCGTCGAAGACGCGCATCAGGACCATGTCCCGATGGAGGCGACGAAGCTCGTCGTCGCCGAAGTCGGCGATCTCGCCGTCGGGAATGCCCTCGCCGTCGCCGATCACGCGACGCGGCTGTTCTTCGCTGGGGACAACGCTCAACGCTCGCTCCTTCCCTTCGAGACCGATTGCATGAGTAAAATAGCAAAATGGTTTCTATTCAGCCTTCAATCCCACTCGAACACGCCGAGGTGCGCTTCCGCCGTGGCTCACGCTCCGGCCTGTACTTCGTCATCGCGATCCACGACTGGGGCAGCGGCACGGCCCTCGGCGGCTGCCGGATGCTGCCCTGCGAGAGGCCCGGCGCCGCCCTGCTCGACGCCTTGGCGCTCTCGCGGGCGATGACCTACAAGTGCGCCTCGGTCGCCCTCCCCCATGGCGGCGGCAAGTGCGTCATCGCGGTGCCGCCCGGTGACGCTCCGCGCGGGGCCGCCAGGGAAGCCGTCCTCTTCGACGTCGGCGACGCCGTGGAGGAGCTCGGCGGCCGCTTCCGCACCGGCACCGACGCGGGCACGACCGTCGACGACTTTCTGAAGATGTCCGAGCGCACGCGGTATCTGGTCGGCCTGCCTGCCGGGGCCGGCGGCTCGGGGGACTCCTCGGAGCTGACCGCGGACGGGGTGGTCGCCGCCTTGGAGGCCACCTCCGCGCATGTCTTCGGCTCACCCGACCTGCGCGACAGACGGGTGAACCTGCTCGGGATGGGCAAGGTCGGGTCGAAGATCGCCGGCATCCTGGCCCGCCGCGGGGCTCGGCTCACGGTCGCCGACATCGACCCGGGCAAGCGCGAGCTCGCCGATCGGCTCGGCGCCGGCTGGTCGAGCCCGGAGCAACTGCTGGAGGCGGAGGGCGACATCTTCGCCCCCTGCGCGCTGGGTGGGGTCCTCGACCAGACGACGGCCTCGAAGCTGCGCTGCGCCGCGGTGGTGGGCGCCGCCAACAACCAGCTGGCGACAGCGTCCGTCGGCGAGATCCTGCGGCAGCGGGGGATCACCTGGGCGCCCGACTTCATCGCCAACGCCGGCGGGCTGATCAGCGTCGCCTCGGAGGTCGACGGCTACTCGGAGGCGGAGGCGCGCGAGCGCACCACGGCGATCGGCGAGGCGATCGGCGAGGTCCTGGCACTGGCCGCCGGGGAAGGGATCACTCCTCTCCTCGCCGCCGAACGACGCGCCGACGCGGTCATCGCTACTGGTCGAAGTCAAGCACCACCCGCGCGCTGAGCGGGTGGGCCTGGCAGGCGAGGACGTAGCCCGCCTCCACTTCGGCGGGCTCGAGGGCGTACTGGATGTCCATCCTCACCTCGCCCTCGAGCACGCGCGCGCGGCAGGTCCCGCAGACGCCGCCGCGACAGGCGTAGGGGGCATCGGCCCGCGCCCGCAGCACGGCGTCGAGGATCGGGGCGCCGTCACGGAGGACCGGCAGGGTCGATTCGCGCCCGTCGAGCCGGATCTGCACGCTGGCCGCGTTCTCGTCGTCGGCGCCCACCGGTGCCGAGCTCACCGCTGCCGCGTCGGCATGGAAGACCTCACGGTGGACGTTCGAAAGGTCCACCCCACGCTCGTCGAGCACCTCGCCGGCCGTCTCGATCAGGCCCAAGGGCCCGCAGAGAAGCCACTCGTCGACGTCCTCGACCCCGACCAACCCGTCGATGACCCTGCCCAGGCGCTCGTGGTCGAGCCTGCCGGAGAAGAGCTCGACCGCCTGCGGCTCGCGGGAGAAGACGTTGATCAGCTCGAAGCGCTCGGGGTGCAGGTTCTTCAGATCCTGGAGCTCTTCCAGGAACATCGTCGTCGCGCTGGTCCGGTTGCCATAGACGAGGACGAACCGTGACCGCGGCTCGGCGGCGAGCACGGAGCTCGCCATCGAGACGATCGGGGTGATGCCGCTGCCCGCCGCGATCGCCGCGTAGCGCTTCCGGTTGGCCGGGTCGGTGGCGACCGCGAAGCCCCCGGTGGGCGCCGCCACAGCGAGCCGGTCGCCGGCCGCGAGGCTCTCGTTGGCCCAGGTCGAGAAGGCGCCGCCGGGGAGCAGCTTGACCGCGATCCGCACCTCTCCGGAGCCGGCCTCCGAGCAGATCGAATAGGTGCGGCGAGCACCTTCGCGTTCGAGGATCAGGTGCTGGCCGGGGACGAACTCGAACTCGTCCCGCAGCTCGGCGGGGATCTCGAAGGAGATCGCGACGCTTTCCGGGGTCAGCTCCTCGACCGCGGCGACCGCCAGCTCGTGGAAGTCCATCAGTGGTCCTTGAAGTGGTCGAACGGCTCCAGGCATGCCTGGCAGGCGTACTGGGCCTGGCACGAGGTGGCGCCGAAGCGGGAGATCTCGCGCAGGTTGGTCGATCCGCAGCGGGGGCAGGCGATGCCTACCGTGCTTTCGCCGGCGGCCCCCGGCGGAGCGATCCCGTACTCGCGCAGCTTGCGCCGTCCATCCGCGCTCATCCACTCCGTGGTCCAGGCGGGCGAGAGCACCGTGCGCACCTCCGCGTCCTCGAACCCGTGCTCGCCGAGGCGGCCGGCGATCTCCTCCCGGATCAGATCCATCGCCGGACAGCCCGAGTAGGTCGGGGTGATCGTGACCACGAGGTGGTCTCCGTCCTCGATCGCGACCTCGCGGAGGATGCCGAGATCCTCGATCGTCAAGATCGGGATCTCCGGGTCGGGGATCGCGGCGACCAGCGCCAGCGCCTCCGCCACGTTCACCACTTCGCCCCCGGGTGGGCGCGGTGGAGGCTCTGCATCTCGGCCAGCAGATAGCCGAAGTCCTCGTCGTGCAGGCCACGACGGCCGCCGGCCGGTCGCCGGCCGGAATCCTCGGGGACGCTCAGGGTGGCCTGTCGCAGGGTCGCCTCGATCTCCGCCTCCCAGGGTCCGCGCAGGCTCGCCGGGTCGACCCCGAGGTCGGCCTCGAGTGGATCGTGGTCGAGCATCTCGAAGGTGTAGGGCCAGAGGTCCTCCAGCGCGTCGCGCATGCGGGCGTGGCTCTCCTCGGTGCCGTCGCCGAGGCGGAGGGTCCAGCTGACGGCGTGGTCGCAGTGGTAGGCGACCTCCTTCACCGCCTTCGCCGCGGTCCCCGCGATCGCCGCGTCCGGGTGGTCGACCAGAGCTTCGTAGCGGGCCCGCTGGAAGGTCGAGAAGAGGAGCTGGCGGGCGATCGTCTGGGCGAAGTCGCCGTTCGGCCGCTCGACGATCAGCAGGTTCAGGAACTCGCGGCTCTCACGCATGAAGGCGAGCTCGTCTTCGTCGCCGACGCGGGCCAGGAGGGTCCGCGCCTGGCCGAGCAGGTCGAGGGCGATGTTGGTCAACGCGAGGTCCTCCTCCAGCTCCGGCGCCCGCGATGACCACCAGCTCAACCGCTGCGCGAGGACGAGGGCGTCGTCGCCGAGACGCAGCGCGTAGGGCGAGTAGTCCGTCACAGGTGTTCGGCTCCCTCCGGCACCTCGTAGAAGGTCGGGTGGCGGTAGACCTTGTCGGCGGCGGGGGCGAAGAACGGGTCCCGCTCCCCCGGTGAGGAGGCATGGATCCGCGAGGACTCGATCACCCAGATCGAGATCCCCTCCTCGCGGCGGGTGTAGAGGTCGCGGGCGTTGCGCAGGGCCATCTCCGCGTCGGGCGCGTGGAGGCTGCCGACGTGCTGGTGGGAGAGGCCGCGGCGCGCCCGCACGAACACCTCCCAGAGGGGCCAGTCGGCGTTCAAGCGGCGACCGCCGCTTCCCGCTTCGCGGCGTAGGCCGCCGCCGCCTCGCGCACCCAGGCGCCCTCCTCGTGGGCACGCCGGCGATGCTCGATGCGCTGCCGGTTGCAGGGACCGTCGCCCTTGACCACGGCCCAGAACTCGTCCCAGTCGATCGCGCCGAAGCGGTACCCGTCGCCCTCCTCGTCGCGCCGCAGCTCGGGGTCCGGCAGGGTCAGCCCGAGGATCTCCGCCTGCGGCACGCACATGTTGACGAAGCGCCGGCGCAGCTCGTCGTTCGAGAACCGCTTGATCTTCCAGCGCATCGAGCGCTCGCTGTGGACCGACTCGTCGTCGGGCGGACCGAACATCATCAGCGACGGCCACCACCAGCGGTCGACCGCGTCCTGGGCCATCGCGTGCTGTGCCTCGGTCCCGCGGGAGAGCGTGTGGAGGATCTCGAAGCCCTGCCGCTGGTGGAACGACTCCTCCTTGCAGACCCGGACCATGGCCCGCGCGTACGGCCCGTAGGAACAGCGCGTCAACGGCACCTGGTTGACGATCGCGGCGCCGTCGACCAGCCACCCGACCGCGCCGATGTCGGCCCAGGTGAGGGTGGGGTAGTTGAAGATCGAGGAGTACTTCTGGCGGCCTTCGATCAGCCGCTCGAACAGCTCGGCCCGCTCGGCGCCCAGCGTCTCGGCGGCCGAGTAGAGGTAGGCGCCGTGCCCGGCCTCGTCCTGGACCTTCGCCATCAGGATCGCCTTGCGGCGAAGGCTCGGTGCCCGGCTGATCCAGTTGCCCTCCGGCTGCATGCCGATGATCTCCGAGTGGGCGTGCTGGGCGATCTGGCGCAGTAGGCCCTCCCGGTAGGCGGCCGGCATCCAGTCGCGCGGCTCGATCGTCAGGTCTTCGGCGATCGTCTGCTCGAACGCCGCCACCTGCTGCGGCGGTTCGTCGTCGCGGATCGGGCGGACGTCGGCCAGGTCCGGGCCCGTCATTCGGCGCCCCCGTCCGCGTGGCGCCGCACCTGCACGACCCCGAACCGCGGCGCGACGAAGGCGGCGTCGGTGAGCGCAGCGTTGCCGGCCGGGTTGAGCGCGGTGCCGTGGAAATCCGAGTAGGCGGCGGACTGGTTGACGAAGACGCCTCCGGTCAGGTTGCAGGAGAGCGCCACCCCGGCGTCGAGGGCGGCGGCCTCGGCGGCCGCCAAGGTGGCCTCTTCGGTGCTGTAGACGCCCGCGGTGATCGCGCCGTGGGCGCGGACGCCGTCGCGCAGCGCGGCGATCGCGGCCGCGGTCGAGGCGGTCGGCACGAGGAAGGCGATCGGACCGAAGTGCTCAGCCGCGGCGGCCGGGTCGTCGGGACCGGCGAGCGCGATCAAGGTCGGCGTCCGTACCTCCGCCCCGGGGAACTCCGGATGTTCGATCCGGCGAGACTCGAGCACGACCTCGCCGAGGCCGGACGCCCGGTCGAGCCGCTTCGAGATCGACTCGTCGGCGATCGCCCCGAGGATGGCGACGGCGCGGCCGTCATCGCCCAGCAGGCCGTCGATCGCCGCGGCAAGGTCCCGGCCGAGCTCGGCGAAGCTCCTGTGGCCCTGGTCGGTCTCGATCCCGCCCTCCGGGACGAGCAGGTTCTGGGTCGTCGTGCACATCTGGCCGCTGTAGAGGGAGAGGGTGAAGGCGAGGTTGCCGAGCATCCCCTCGTAGTCGTCGGTCGAGTCGACGACGACCACGTTGACCCCGGCTTTCTCGCTGAAGACGACGGCCTGCGTGGCCTCGCGTTCGAGCCGGTCGCCGAACTCGCTGGAGCCGGTGTAGTCGATCAGCCTGACCTCCGGCCTCACCGCGAGATCGGCGGCGATCCGCCGGCCGGGCGCGCCGACGGCAAGGGCGACCAGGTCGGCGGGGAAGCCCGCCTCGGCGAGCACCTCGCGGGCCACCGCGACGGTGATCGCGAGCGGCAGGATCGCGCTGCTGGAAGGCTTGACCAGGACCGGGTTGCCGCAGACGAGGCTGGCAAAGAGGCCGGGATAGCCGTTCCAGGTGGGGAAGGTGTTGCAGCCGATCACCAACGCGACGCCGCGGGGGACGATCGTGAACCGCTTCTCCAGACGCAGCGGCGGGCGCTTGCCCTGCGGCTTCTCCCAGGCGGCCTCGGCGGGGACGCGACGCATCTCCGCGATCGCCCAGGCGACCGCCTCCAGCGCCCGGTCCTGGGCGTGCGGGCCGCCGGCCTGGAAGGCCATCGCCGGCGCCTGGCCGGTGGTGTGCATGACCGCCTCGGCGATCTCGGTGGAGCGCGCGTTGATGCGGCTGAGGATCTCGAGGACGACCGCGGAGCGAACTTCGACGCCGGCGTCGCGCCAGGCCTTCATCGCTCCCTCCATGGTCCCGAGGAGTGCGTCCAGATCGGCGACCGGATAGGTGATCCCGAGCGGCCTCCCGTACGGGGAGACCTCTCCTCCCGCCCAGTCGACCGTGGCCGTCTGCTCGAGCGGGAACCGGGCATCCAGATATCCCTCGAACGCCTCCCTGCCCGCGGCGAGTGCGTTGTCGCCGTATGCCTTCGGCGTCTCGGGAAACGGCGTCCAGTAGCCGCGCTCGGCATTTGCGGCGATCGCCGCATCGATGGTCGGGCCGTGCCTCTCGACAAGTTGCGAAGCAACGCTGGAGACGGTTTCGGTCATCTGCTGTTCTCCTCCACGGGGTCCCGACGTTAGGCGTCCGATCGATCGGTAGCTTAGCAATCGCGGGGTGCGGGAGACTCGCGATCAGCCGCCGCCCGGCTCGCATCTCCTCAGCGTCACCACGTTGTCGGGACGGGTGCCGGGCCGACCGTCGGGATCGACGACGTTGCGGCTGAGCCCCTCGCAGCGAGCGATGGTCCAGGCGTCGATCGGGAGGGCGAGCTCGTCGATGACCTCCGCCGGAGTCGGGAAGTCGACACCGTGCATCGGCCCCGCCCAGGAGGGCGGGCCGGCGTGGCCGATGATCAGGAGCGTGCCCCCGGGCGCAACGGCGCCGGCGGCGGCCCGGAGGATCCGGTCGCGGGGGATCGAAATCGGCGAGTGGAGGTAGGAGGCCGAGACCAGGTCGAACTCGCCGCTCGGAAAGCTGGCCCCGAGATCGTGGCGCTCCCAGTGAATCCGCCCGGCGACGCCGGCGGCGACGGCGTGCTCGGCCGAGCGCGCGAGCGCGTTCCCCGAGATGTCGACCGCCGTGACCTGCCAACCGCACTCGGCGAGCCAGATCGCGTCCCCACCCTGGCCGCAGCCGAGGTCGAGGGCGCGACCAGGATGCAGCGAGGCTACCTCTTCGACCAGGATGCCGTTCGGGTTGGCGCTCCACCGCTCCCGGTCGAAGTAGAACTCCTCCCAGAACTCGGCCAGCTGGGTGTCGTGCACGGTCATCGCGCCTCCTGATCTCGAATTCGCCGGCCGACGATCTTCCCTCGGTTGCCCGAACCTGCCAAGCTTCGTTGCCATTTCGGCAAAGGAACACATGGAAAAACAGGTGGAGGAGGAGACCGTCGACGCCCGCGTCCGGCGGCGCCTATATGAGCTGCGCTCGGAGCAGGGATTGACCCTGCAGCAGGTGGCCGACAGCTCGAACATCGATGTCTCGACCCTGAGCCGCCTGGAGGCCGGCAAGCGGCGCCTGGCGCTCGATCACCTGCCGCGGCTGGCGGCGTCCCTCGGGGTCACGACGGACGAGCTGATCGGCTGCGCTCCGCCCCAGGATCCGCGGGTCCGTGAGCGGCCGCGCGACTTCGACGGGATGAGGGTCTGGCCGCTCACCCTGATGGGCCCCGCCAACGGCCCCCGCGCCTACAAGATCGAAATCAGCCCACAGCGCCGGGAGCCGCCCAAGGACCTGCCCGTACATGAGGGCCGCGACTGGATCTTCGTCATCCGAGGCCCCCTGCTACTACTACTCGGCGAGGAGCTCTTCACGATCCAGGCCGGAGAAGCGGTCGAGTTCTCGACCTGGACGCCGCACTGGTTCGGCGCCGTCGACGAGCCGGTCGAACTGATCATGATCGTCGGTCCCGAGGGCGAGCGGATTCACCTGCGGCGCTAGGTCCCGGATCGCCATGGATCGACCACCCGAGATGCTCTAGACGCTACGCCTTGGGTCAATCACCGGTACTCACCCCTGGGCACTTGACGAATCGGCGGCCATATCAGGAGGGTCCCGCGGGACTCCCGAACGACCCTTGGCGAGCGACGGACTCGGCGCCGCTCGCGGCCTCCCCGAGCGACCGACCGGCGGTGCCGTTCGGCCGGCCCGCGTCCTTACCCCACCCGGTCGGCCGCTCGGGGGAGGTCGCTTCGACCTCGATTCCCGCGCGACGCCAACGGGCCATCGCCCACCTTATCCCGAGCCGCCGACGGGCGCGACCGACAACCACCCCGGCGAGCGAATCGGCGGCGATGAGGGAGCCGACGGCGCGGCTCGGATGACCGGTCCAGATTCGATGTTCGACCGCCAGATCGCCGGGGAAGTCGTGCGCGAGCTCCCGGCATCTCCTCACCATCCGCTCGACGCTTTCCCGTCGAATCTCGGTCTGGGAGACGCCAAGGGCATGGGGCGCGAGCGAGATCCCGATCGGGACCCCCCCGGGGATCCCGACGATCAGGACCCGAGCGGTCCGCCGGCGCGCCAGCTCAACGGTCGCCACCAGCTCGCGGTCGCCGTCGGACTCGGTGACGAGCATCATCACGACCCGGGCGGAGAATCGAGTCAGCGGAGCCATCATCGGATCGGATACACGGACCGGCGCCAGGACGGCAGAAGCGCGGCGGCCCATTTCACGACGGCCGCCCCGCGGCCGCGCCGGCCATCTGCACGGACTCGATCGCCTCTGTCCACCCCGTCCGCGCGGCGATCGCGCGACGCAGGCGGGCGACCTGCGCCGGCCAGCTCCAGGTCATCGCCCCCACCAGCCGGCCGTCGCGAGCGAAGAGGACGGCGCTGCGCTCGCCGTCGCGGAACTCGTGGGTCTCCTCGTACCCCGCCACCCACCCCGCCATCTGGATCTTGATCCCGAACTGGTCCGACCAGAAGTAGGGGATCTCGTCCGCGACCTTCTCGTCCTCGGGCCGCCCGTCGAGCTCGGCGACCAGGTTCGCCGCGGCGGTGCGCGCGTGGTCGCCGGCGGTCGACCAGTGCTCGACTCGGATCGAGCCGAAGATCGGGTGATCCCAGCGAGCGACGTCTCCGGCGCCGTAGATCCCGGGCGCGGCACGCAGATGGGAGTCGCAGACGACGCCATCGTCGACGGCGAGGCCACTGCCCGCGAGCCATGCGGTCGCCGGGCGGGCGCCGATCCCGACGACGACCAGATCGGCCTCGACCGGGGCCGCGCCGGCCAACTCGACGGCGCTGACCCGATCTCCGACCAGATCGAATCCCGTCACCTCGACGCCGCAGTGGACATCGACGCCGTGGGCGACGTGGAGGGCGGCGAAGCGCGCGCCGACGTCCTCGCCGAGAATCCGGGCGAGCGGGGCCGGGGCGCTCTCCAGGACCGTGGTCGCGATCCCGAGCGCGCGGGCCGAGGAGGCCACCTCGAGACCGATGAACCCGGCACCGACCACCACGACGTGCCGGGCGGCGCCGATCTCGCGGCGCAGGCCGAGCGCGTCGTCGAGCGTCCTCAGCACGTGCACCCCGGCCGCGGGCTGCCAGGGGAGGCGGTTCGCGGTCGAGCCGGTGGCGATGATCAGACCATCGAAGCCGAGCCTCTCACCGTCCTCGAGCTCGACCGTCCGATCGGAGCAGTCGAGGCCGACCGCGCGGCAACCAAGCCGTGAGGCCACCTGCAGCTCGGCGAGCCGCGAGGCAGCGGGCAGGCCGATCTCCGCCGCCGTGGTGCCGCCACTGAGGATCTGCTTGCTCAGCGGCGGGCGGTCGTAGGGCGAGTGCGGCTCCTCCCCCACCAGCACGATCTCGCCGCCGAAGCCGGCGGCGCGAAGCGCCTCACAGGCGGCGACGCCGGCGACCGATGCTCCGACCACCACGACCCGCACGCCAGCCTCCTAGTCGACGAGGCGGATCGCCGAAACCGGACAGCTCGCCGCCGCGCGCCTGGCCGCGGCGACCATGTCCTCCGGCACCACCTCGACGATCACCACGGCGGTGCCGGTGCCGGGATCGATATCGAAGATCATCTCCGCCTCCATCACGCAGTTCGCGTAGCCATCGCAGACGTCGGTGTCGACGATCGCCCTCACCCGCCGGCCTCCGGTAGAGGCGTGACCGACACCGTGGATGCGCACCGAGTCACCATACTGAATAAGTATACTAGCATGGTCCGCCGTCGTCAGCTCTCACCGGCTCCTCCGCGATCCCAGCCTGCGAGCCCGGGACCGGAAAGGGATTGGCCGCCGTCGACCAGCACCACCGAGCCGGTGATCGCCGAGCCGTCGGCCGGCGACGCCAGCATCGCGTAGACGCCGGCAACATCGGCCGGCAGCGCCGCCCGGCCGGTCGGGATGCGCTTCGCCACGACCTCCGGCTCGCTGAGGACCTTGCCGGCGCCGAGCTCAACCGGTGCCGCCAGGTCCGAGGCGACGTAGCCGAGGGCGACCGCGTTGACTCGCACACGGCCCGCGAGCTCAAGCGCCAACTGTCGGGTGAGGCCGGCGATCGCGTGCTTGGAGGGGACGTAGAGGGCGCCGCCGAACCCCGGTGCCACGCTCGAGAGGGAAGCGGTGAAGACGATCGCGCCCTGCTGCTCGGCAAGCGCGTCGATCGCGGCCCGGGCGGTGAAGAGCGCCCCCTTGACGTTGACGGCGAAGAGCTCGTCGAAGGCCCGGTCGAGGACGGCGGGGTCGGTCCCGGCGAGGCGCAGACGGGCGTCGTAGACGCCCGCGTTGGGGATGGCCACGTCGAGCCTGCCCCAGCGCGCGAGCGCCGCCTCGACCCCGCGGGCGCAGTCCTCGTAGCGGCTGACGTCGGCCACCACCGGCTCGACCAGCTCGGCGCCACAGGCTTCGCGGAGCGCCTCCAACGGCTCGGGCCGACGACCCATCGCGACCACCTTCGCGCCCTCCTCGACAAGGCGCTCGGCGACGCCGCGGCCGATCCCGCTCCCGGCACCGGTCACCAATGCGACCCGCTCGGCCAGGCGCCTCATCTCAGGACTGCACCGCCCCGGCCATCAGGCCCATCCGGCGCCGCGAGCCGTCGCCGACCCGCTCCCCCGCGCGCCAGATTTCGTCGGGGTTCGATTCGTAGTTGATCTCGTTGATCGGCCAGCCCATCGAGGCGATGACGTGCAGGGGCACGTCGCCAACGCTGCGAAATCCATGCCTGGCGGTGGCCGGGACGATCACCGTGTTGCCGGGCCCGACCTCGGCCGTCTCCTCACCGACGGACAGCTCCGCCAGCCCCGCGACGACCGTGATGTTCTCCTCGAAGTAGTGCCAGTGCGGCGGCGCTTCGCAGCCCGGCTCCAGTTTCTGCTCGGCTATCCGCACCTGGCAGGCGCCGTTGGACGCCGTCGCCCAGGCCCGCGAATGAACGCCGGGGCGCCATTCCTCCCAAGGCTCGTTGTCGTGTGAGATCAGCAGCATCGGACTTCCTTTCCTCGCGGTCGGGCGACCGTCGTCATGAGCCTTCACCGAAGGACTCCGGGCGTGGGGTTCCCCAGGCGCTGAAGGCGTTGAACTCGGCGACGCTGCGAACCAGGGGCTGCGAGCGCCGGCCGACCAGGCGCGGCATCTCCGCCGAGAGCTCGTAGCGGTTGCCGCCGGGCGCCCAGAAGTAGGAGTAGAGGTTCCCGCCCACGCCGTGGCGGCCCGGCCCGGTCTCGAGGCAGTGGCCGGCGCGGGCGAGGGCGTCGGCGGCGGTCTTGAGATGGTCGGCGCCGTCGAGCGTCCAGGCCAGGTGGTGCAGGGTCGCCCCCGACTGGCAGCGGATCATCGCGACGTCGTGGTGGTATTCGCCGGCGCGCGTCCAGGCTCCGAGCCAGTTGCCCTCGGGGTCGAGCATCACGTCGGAGACCGAGAAGCCGAGGCCCTCGGTCAGGACCCGGGCGGTCGCCTTGGCCTTGGCGCCATCGTCGAAGGCGATCGTGATGTGGTCGATGTCGCTCGCCCCCACCCCGTGCCGCTGCGGCGCCGGATCGAGCGCTTCGTGCTGATAGAGGCTGCGTTCCGGTCGCGCTTCCAGCTCGACCTCCTGGCCGGTGGGCAGGCTGAAGGCGAGCGCCCGCGACTGCCCGGGGGCCGCGTCGGTGCGGACCTCGGTGTCGACGCCGACCCCTCGCAGCCGCTCGGCGAAGCCCTCGAGATCGTCCTCGGCGTCGACCGAGAGCGTGAACGAGCCGGTGCCGGTGCCACCCTCGCGGAGGACGAGCTGCGCCCGCTCCTGGTCGGCCCCGCAGGTGAGGTAGACCCGGCCGTCCTCGCGGCTCAGCTCGGTGAGGCCGAAGACCTCGGTGTTGAAGGAGACCGCCTCCTCCAAGTCCTCGACGCGCAGCTCAGCGCGGGTCAGCTTCTGTAGCGCCATTGACACTCCCTGGGTTGTGGTCGTTGGAATCTGCCCCTCGGCGCACGACCCCGAGGTCCGGCTCCGGACCGAACGGCGTCGACAACGCGGCGATGAAGCTCTCGTCCGGCAGCCAGGTGAGGACCTCGAGCATCAGTGGGTCGAGCGAGCGCGAACGGCCGGTGCGGCGGGAGACGATCCGCAGGCGCTCGCCGTTGGCGCTCTTGTCCACCTCGAGGCGAACCAGGGCGAACTCGTTGTTGAGCTCGATCTCCATCGCTAGAAGAAGAGGCTGAGGTTCTCCGAGGGCAGGCGGGCGCGGTCGAGCACGATCACCCGATCGGCCACCGCGAGCTCGCCGTCGACCTCCCGCAGGCGGTCGGTGCGCTCCCCGTAATAGGTGTTTTCGTGCGACTCATGCCGCGTCTGGAAGACGAGGAAATTGCTTGTCGCGACCAGCTCCGAGCCCTCGCTCGCGATCTCGGTGACCTGGAAGAAGTAGCGCAGCCGCGACGGCGGGTACTCGGTCCAGGCCATCGTGCTGGCGAGCTTGTTCACCCGCAGTTCAAGCGACTCCCGGTCCTCGTCGTAATAGGCGAGGTCGCTGGGCCCGGCGACCGAATCCTCGCGATGGTCGAGCACCCGCACCACCGGCGCCCGGTAGCGGATGTCGGCGGTCAGGAGCTGCAGCCAATCGAGGTAGCGCCCGCCCTGCAGCAGCCGCGCTTCCTTGCGGTAGAGGCTTTCGACCGCGGTCCAGGTCTCGGCTTCGGCGACGGACATCACTCGGCCTCCATCAGGTCGCGCCAGCGGCGGTAGTAGGAGCGCTGGTTGGCCTCGGTCATGAACGCCTCGCCGACCCGGCCGGGCATGTCGATGTCGTAGACCTCGGACACGTCTTGCTCGTGGCCCAGCCCCATCGTGTAGTTGAAGGTGTACCGCTGGGCGACGTGGCCGCGGGTGGCCTCGCTGATCGAGGACCAGACCTCGCCGTCGTCCTGCTCGAACATCCCGCTGGGACCGAAGGAGAGCACGTACTGGCGCATCGCCGCTTCCTTCAGCTCGTCGGGCAGGGTGGCGTCGACCAGGCACCACGAGTTGATCTCGACCTGCCGCGGCCCGAGCGGCTGCCAAAGGCGAAGCGTGCGGAAGCGGACGCTGTCCATGAAAGAGAGATTGGGGAACATCGTGCCGACCCCGACCGGGACGAATTCCGCCGCCTGCTCGCCCTTTTCGGCGGCGATCCGGTCCTGGACCTCCCTGACGTAGCGCGTGTACTCGGTGACCGCGACCGCGCCCTGCTGGGCGCCGCCCTTCTCGCGCACGAAGCCGTGGCCCTCGGGGACGTGGATCGTGTGCCCGTACTCGGTCACCCGGTTGCGGAAACCGACCTCGACGCTGGAGGCGTGGGTGGTCGAGAGGTGGTACTGGTCGCCACAGAAGTTCTCGGACGGGATCTTCCAGTTCGTCTCGATCGTCCAGCGGTGGACGCCCCCGACCACCTCGACCCCGCCCTCGGAGCGGGCCAGCATCAGGTCGAGGTAGGTCTTGAAGTCACCCAGGTACTCGTCGAGGGTCGGCGCGTCCTCGTCCCAGTTGCCGAAGATCAGACCGTGCACGCTGGCGACGTTCGGGACCTCGATCAGCCCCAACTCCGAGCGGTCGAGCTCACCGTGGTACGCGGTCATCGCCCGGGGCACGCCGACCAGTGAACCGTCGAGCCCGAAGGTCCAGCCGTGGTACGGGCAGCGCAGCGCCCGCGAGTTGCCTTGGTCGGCCCGGCAAACCTTGGGTCCGCGGTGGCGGCAACTGTTGAGGTACGCGCGGATCCGGCGCTCGTCGTCGCGGACGATCACCACCGGGTCCTCGCCCATCCGCGCGGTGATGTAGTCACCGGGCTCACCGAGCTGGCTCTCGTGCCCCAAGTAGAGCCAACAGCGGGCGAAGATCTTCTCGAGCTCGGCCCGATAGATGCCCTCGTCCTGAAAGGCCTTGATGCTCACCTCGGCGCCGTCGCGTCGGACGATCGGCTTGCCGTTGAGTGACGGCCCCGCGGCGGTCTCCTGTCTCACTGCGCTCACCGGGTTCTCCCTTCGTTCCAAAGGTCGAGCAGGGCGGCGTTGACCACCGCCGGCTGCTCCTGGTTCGTGAGGTGGCCCGCGTCGGGAACCACCAACATCTGCGCGCCCGAGATCCCCGCGGCCAACAGCCGCGCTTCGGGCGGTCCGGTAACCCCATCCTCGGCCCCGGCGACGACCAGGGTCGGGACGTCGATCTCGCTGAGTCGGTCGCGGTGGTCGGTGCCGGCCAGGGTGCGCGCGGCGTGACGGAACCCGGCCGGGCGCACGTTCGAGACCATCGTCCGACGCACCGTCTCGCGCAGCTGCGGCGAGGCCCCCGGGGCGAGGACGCGATCGATCCGATGCCGGGACCACTCCTCGACGCCTTCGCGCTCGAGGGCGTCGGCGCGGGCGCCGAGGTCGGCGACCGCGTCAGGGTTTCCGGCGCGGCCGATGGTCGAGCCGATCAGTGCAAGCGTGCCGACCGCCTCCGGGTGCTCGAGGGCGAGGCGGGTCGCGATCACGCCGCCCCAGGAGACACCGACGACGTCGGCCGGCCCGATCCCGAGCGTCGCGATCACCAACGCCGCCGCGGCGGCGTAGGCGCTGATGTCGGGATCGACCCCGATGTCCTCGGAGCGCCCGTAGCCGGGGGCATCCCAGGCGTACAGGCCGTGGCTCTCGGCCAGCGGCCGCTGCTCGTCGAAGGCGGCGTGGCCGGAACCGATCCCGTGCAGAAGCAGGGCAGGCGGTCCCGAGCCGGCGCAGGAGACATGCACCGCGCCGAGCGGGGTCGAAACCATCGTCGCCTCGCCGATCACAGTCCCCGCACCCTGCCGCCGTCGACGACCAGGGTCGTCGCGGTCATGAAATCGGTGTGGGCCGAGCAGGAGAAGGCGACGATCCGCCCGAAAGCCTCGGGGTCGCCGATGTAAGGACGGCCCTGCCGACCGAGCTCGACGGCGCGGTTGGTGTCGTGGAGTCCCGGGCAGATCACGTTCAGGGTCACCCCGCGGCCGGCGAGCTCGGTCGCCGCGGTCTTCGCCCATCCCCACATCCCCGGCCGGGCCATGTTCGACAGCACGAGGTCGTCCATCGGCTGCTTCACCGAGCCCGAGGCGATGATGCAGACGCGGCCCCATCCCCCCTGTGTCATCACCGGGGCCGCCGCT
Source organism: Actinomycetota bacterium (assembly GCA_018268695.1). Next base: position 16,598 of record JAFDWD010001122.1, on the reverse strand, counting down.
CGCACGAGCCGGGCGATCACCATGACGCCGGAGTCGATCGCTTCCTCCATCTGCTGCTCGGAGACCTCGAAGGCACCGCCGGTGGGCGGGCCGCCGTTGTTGGCGACGAGGATGTCGAGCCGGCCGAAGCGCTCGACGGCGGTGTCGACCAGGCGCTGCGGGAGCTCGCGATCGGCGAGGTCGCCGTCGACCACCGCCACCTGCGTCTTCACCGAGTCGCAGATTCCCTCCAGCAGCTCACGCGAACGAGCGTTGACCACCAGGTTGACGCCCTCGTCGGCCAGGGCCAGGGCCGCCGCCTTGCCGAGCCCGCGCGAGCAGGCCGTGACGATCGCGACCCGCCCTTTGATCCCAAGGTCCATCAGTCTCCCAGGACGGCGAGCGCTTCGATCTCGACACAGCCACCGTAGGGCAAGCTGGCGACGCCGACGCAGGATCGCGCCGGCCGCGATCCGCCGAGGAAGTCCGCGTAGATCTCGTTGAGGCGCGCGCGGTCGGCCATGTCCGTCAGGTAGACGACGACCTGAATCAGGTCGTCGATGTCCGATCCGACCTCCCGTAACGCGATCTGCACGTTCGCCAGCGCCGCCTTCGCCTCGGCCTCGAAGCCGCCCGCGACGATCACTCCCGGCTCGGAGACACCGAGGCGCCCGGAGACGGCGATCAGGTTCCCGCGCCGGCGGGCGGGCGGGTAGGGATGCTCTGGATCCGAGTGCTGTGACTGGGTGTCGGTTTGCATGGCAGAGTAGTATACCGGATTGAAGCGCTGCTGGGGAACTTTTCGTTCCAGGTCGACTGCGGGCGGACCCGGACCCGATGGTCGAGCCGTGCCCGCGCATCTCAGAGGACCAGCGGCTCGCGGGGGAACGAGTTCAGGCAGCGAGGCTCGCCCTCGGTGGTCACCCAGGTATCGGAGATGAAGACACCGGAGTGGTCGGGCGCGGCGACGTGGATCTCGACGCAGAGGACCACGTTCGGTACGACCTCGAAGGGCTCCACCTCTTTGACCGCGACCGGCGGCGCGACCATCGGCAGCGAGCCGGTGGCGCCGCCCTCCGCCCCGTGGATCAGCGGCCCGCGTTGGACGTAGCCCGCGGCGGAGATGATCTGCGTCGCCTTGGCGATGTCCTCGTGGGTGTTGCCGGGCCGCAGCGCGGCGATCGTCGCGTCGTAGGTCTCGCGCATCACCTCGACCATGTCCCGATAGCGACTCGAGGGCTCACCGAGAAAATAGGTGCGCCCGGTCTGACACTCGGCGCCGTCGGCCCAGCGCGGGGCGACCTCGGTGAGCAGTATGTCGCCGTGCTCCAACAGCCGGTTCAAGGGACGCTCGCGCTGGCAGGTGTCGTAGGCGGAGCCGGTCGGCCCGCTGGCGACGAGGATCTGCGCGGGCGACTCGCCCCCGGATCCGATCATCGCGTCGGACATCACCCGGAAGACCTCGCGCTCGGGCATCCCGACGGCGACGCTCTCGGCCACCGCGGCGGAGATCGCGTCGCCGATCCGCGCCGCCCGCTCGATGCTCTCGATCTCGGCGGCGCTGCGGACGAACCGCACCTGGCGCCACCAGTCCCGGGTGACGAAGATGAAGTTGGCGTTCGGCAGCTCGCGCTCGAAGGCCTGCCAATGGCTCATCGGGATCGAGCTGTTGAGGTCGGCCTCGACGATCCCGATCTGACCGTTCTCGAGGCCAAGCTCGCGGATCCGCTCGATCGCCGAAACCTCGGCCTGCGGGGCCGAGCGCACGTCCTCGACGATCTCGCGGGCCCGGCGTGCGGGCAGCAGGGCGTTCAGCGGGAAGGCCAGCACCGACGGCTCGCCCTCCACCGGGTAGACGATGTAGCTGGCGTTGGTCAGCAGACAGCCGACATGGTTGACGGCCCAGCGCGTGTTCGTCCAGTTGCGGTCCCAGGTCCCGGTCCCGCCCGCCAACAGCAGGCAGTCGAGGCCCTGTTCGGCCTGGAAGGCGAGGATCTTCTCGCGGCGGGCCGCGTACTCCCCGTCGCTGGCGCGGTAGTAGGGGTACTGCTCGACCGTGTGATCGCCCATCACGACGGCGCTCGGCACGTAGCCCGTCGGCATCATTTTCGTCGAGGCGGAGCCGCTCATTTCGCCGCCTCCAGGTCCGGCCAGGAAAAGACCCGGTCGTGCAGTGTCGCGTCCTCGGCGCGGGTGATGGCCGCGTCCAGCAGCGTCGCGCAGCCAGGGCAGACGTACTCCCGCAGGAGGCATTCGCCGGTGTCACGATGAACCGGGCCGGCCTCGGCGAGCGGCGCGTCGCGACCGACCGCGTGCTCCTTCCAGTCCTCGTCGGCGGCGCAGAGCTCGTGCCCGCAACGGGTGCATCGGACCACCGCATGGCTGGCACCGCCGTCGACGACGTGCAGGCAGCCGCCGAGCGGCCGCTCGCCGGGCTCCGGCGGCGGGCCGTCCTCGGGGACGCGGTCGGGATCGTTGCCGCCGAGGCGACGGCGGCGGGCCGCCAGCCGCAGCTGCTCGGTCTCGTCGCGGTCGACGGCGCCGCCGTCGCCCAACGCCACTCCGTAGACGTCGGCGGCGGCCCGCTCGGATACGAAGCCGTCGCGGACGTCGACCGCGACGCGCTCGGGATCGCGGTCGAGCGGGTCGCCGAAGCCGCCGCCGCCACCCGTCCGCAGATACATGATGTCGCCGGCGCCGATCTCGGTGACGCCGAAGCGCACCATGTCCTCCTCGCCGCTGGTGGCGGAGCGATCCGCCGGGAAGTCGGCCACGTTGGCGCCGCGGAACTGGACGTAGTCGGTGGTGCAGCCCGGCAGGCCCCCGTAGATGCCCTGGGCCTGCGGGAAGGTGACCCCGCGACCGGAAAACATATTGGCGGTGAAGGAGTGCATCGGCGTCTCATGCGGCACCACCGCCCACTCGATGATCGCGCCGCCGCGGTACTTTCCGGCCCCGCCGGAGTCGGGGACGATCCGCTTGTAGAGGAAGCGCGCCGGGAAGTAGAGCTCCGACGTCTCGGTGTTCGGCACCCGCGTCGTCGGCGCCGCCATCTCGCCGCCGACATCGACTCCGTCCTTGAAGCTCTGGGCGCCGGCCGAGCTGGCGAAGAGGTCCGAGGTCGCCTCGGTGACGAAGTTGTAGCCCTGGTCGAGCCCGAACATCTGGGCGCCGGCGTGGGCGCCCCAGGGCGCCGTCGCACGATCGACGTACTTCGGCGAGGCGCTCAGCATCTTCGAGGCGACCATCGCCGAGAGGTTCTGGAGAATGTGCGCCATCGCCTCGGTCGCACAGGAGACCGGTGCCGGGCGCCGCGGGTTGACCAGGGTCCCCTCCGGGGCCTCGACCGTGATGCAACGCTCGATCCCGTCGTTGATCGGGATGTCCCACGCGAGCAGGTGGTAAAGGGAGCCGATCGTGCAGCCGTAGCTGAGGCCGAAGGCGCAGTTGATCGAGATCCCCACCTGCTCGTGGGTACCCGCGTAGTCGAAGGCGAGCTTCTGACCCTGCTTGCGCAGGGTCAGCTGCACGGGGTAGACGGCCTCGCCCTTGGGGCCGTGGTAGTCGAAGTAGAGCCGCCCCGACCATTCGCCGTCGGGCAGCTCGGCCAGGCGGTCGCGCAGCAGGCGCTCGGAGCGGTCGAGCAACTCGACGGTCGCCGCCCTCGTCGTCTCCTCGCCGTAGCGGGCGAAGATCTGCAGGTAGCGTTCGCGGGCGACGTTGCCGGCGGCGATGATCGAACGGAGGTCGAGGATCACCCGCTCCGGGAAGCGGACCTGATTGACGATCGTGTCCCAGACGTCGCGGCGCAGCTCGCCGCCTTCGATGATCTTGATGCCGGCGCTCTGGAAGCCCTCCTGGAAGGACTCGGTGGCTTCGGTGTGCCAGCCGCCCGGCTGCAGGCCGCCGCTGTCGGTGAGGTGGACGAAGGCGCTCACGAACCCGGCCAGCCGTCCCTCGAAGAAGCAGGGCTGGATCATCACCGCATCGGGCGCGTGCGGGGCGCCGACGTATGGGTCGTTGACGAAGAAGACGTCGCCGTCCTCGATCCCCGGGTCCTCGGAGTAGGTGTCGATCACGTGGCGGATCGCCCGCCCGGCGGCAGGCAGGACCGACATGAAGCCGGCACCGCCGGCAAGCAGCCGACCCTCCGGGTTATAGATCCCGACGATGTAGTCGTGGGCCTCGGCGACAGGGATCGAGCCGGCCACCATCTCGAGAGCGACGCAGCCCTCGTCGGCGGCCCGGTCGAGCTTGCTCTTGATGATCTCGAGCGTGAACGGATCGATCCCCGTCGCGGTGGCGGCGGGCTTTGCGGCGGTCTCGGTCATGCGGGCTCCCAGGTCACGATTAGATTGCGATGCTCGTCGACCCGGACTCTCTGCCCGGGGTTTGCCACGATCGTCGTGATCGGGCTCCACAAGATCGCCGGCCCCTCGACGACGTTGCCGGGGCGCAGCTTGGTCACGGCGTATCCCTTGGCGGTCTGCACTGCGTCGCCGACGACGAAGTAGGCCTCGCGCTCCTCGACGAAGGCGGCGGACGGGTCCGGACCCTCGAGCTCGGCCGCGACAAGGTCGGGGCGGCTGAGGCGCGCGGTCGCGCGGACGCGGAAGTTGACGAGCTCGACTCCGGCCTCGCGGAAGGCGGTACCGGGGCCGTACAACCGCTCGTAGAGGGTTTCGTAGTCGCCGATCAGACGGCCCAGATCCTCCTCGCCGACCGCGCCCTCGACCTCGAACGGGGTGGTCACGAGGTTCAGCTGCTTGGTGTAGCGAAGGTCGACGCTGCGCTCGACCGTCACCTCGCCGCGATCGAAGCCCTCAGCCTCGAGCCTGGCGAGGACCCCCTCGGCCAGCTCGGCGAAGACCGCCTCGACCGCCCCGGCGTCGGCCGGGGCGACCATCGGCTTGGTCAGCAACTCGTCGTGGACGACGTCGGTGCAGACGAGGCCGAATGCCCCCTGCACCCCGGCGGCGCCGGGGATCAGGACGCTGCGGACGCCGAGCTCCTGGGCGACGGCCGGCAGGTGCATGCCCGCGGTGCCACCGTAGGAGTAGAGGACGTAATCGCGGGCGTCGATGCCGCTCTCGACCGTGAGCTTGTGGAGGGCGTCGTAGATCTGGCTGTTGACGAGCCGGTAGACGGCGCTCGCCGCGTCCGTCACCTCGAGCCCGAGCGGGCTCGCGATCTGCTCCTCGAAGGCGGCTCGCGCCGCCTCGACGTCAAGCTTGCCGCGACCCTCCATGTAGAAGTCGGCGTTGAGGTACCCGAGCAGGACGTCGACGTCGGTGACCGTGGCCTCGGTGCCGCCGATCCCGAAGCAGACGGGTCCGGGGTCGGCGCCGGCGCTGCGCGGGCCGATGCGCGGCGAGTTGAACGGGGGCTCGAGCCAGACGATGCTGCCCCCCGCGAACGACTCGCTGTGGATGTCGAGCTTAGGCAGCACATAGTGGTAACGGAGGACCGCCGGGTCGCGCTGGTAGCCGACCCGGCCGTCGCTGATCACCGAGACCTTGAAGGTGGTGCCGCCGACGTCGGCGGCGATCACGTCGAGATCGCCGACCTGCTCGGCCAGCGCCTGGGCGCCGACCAGGCCGCCGACGGGCCCGGACTCCAGCAGGCTGACCGGGGTGCGCTGGGCGTCGGCCAGCGAGACGGCGCCGCCGTGCGCCTGCATCAGCAGGGTCGAGCCTTCGAAGCCGCGCTCGGCGAGGGCGTCTCGCAGCCGCTCCAAGTAACCCGCGACCAGCGGCCCGAGCTTGACGTTCAGGGCCACGGTCGAGGCGCGCTCGTACTCCCCGATCGTCGAGGAGATCTCGCTCGAGGCGGTCACGTAGAGGTCCGGCCGAGCCGCCCGGACCGCCGCCGCGACCGCCCGCTCGTTGGCCGGGTTGAGGAAGGACCAGAGGAAGCAGAGCCCGACCGCCTCGACGTCCTCGTCGAGGCCGGCGACCAGCGCCGCGAGCTGGTCGGTCTCCGGCTCCAGGAGGACGTTGCCGGCGCTGTCGGTCCGCTCGCGGATCCCCGTCGTGAGCGAGAGCGGGACCAGCGGCTCGGGCTTGGTGGTGCTGATCATGTCGATCAGCTGGTCGTGGGTGAGCCCGGTCCAGCGCCCGTAGGCGCCCCGCGTCATGACCAGGGTCTCGTCGAACCCGCTGGTCAGCAGCAGCGCCGCCTTGGAGAGATCCCCGTCGCCGATCGCGTTCTCGCCGACCGTGGTGCTGTGCAGGAATACCTCGGTCTCGGCCAGCAGCTGCTCGGTCGACAACCCCAGCTTCTCGGCGGCGATGCCGAGGCTGTTCAGCATCCCGTCGGTGAAGTCCGGCGGAGTCGAGAACGACTTGCCCACGGTGAGGACGCCGTCGTCGGCGAGGACCGCACAATCCGTCCCGGTTCCCCCGACGTCGATCCCGATCACGTACTTGCTCACGCTTCCTCCAACTGGTCGCCCGTTTGTGTCACAAGCATGACAACTGGTCGCAACTCTGTCAAGAGGGTGGATGACGGTCGCCAAGTCCGCGCCCCGTCGACGCGCCGGCGGGGCATGCGACCTCCTTTCCCAAGACTAAATACTGACGCAGTATTCTGCTGCCATGAAACAGAGAGGAGTTCTCGGCATGCCATCAGACGACGTGAAGGCCCTTCCCGCGACCGCATCCGATTCGGCTGCTCCCTGGCGGTGGTCGGCGAACGATGTCGCGCTGCGGATCCGGCGCAAGGAGATCTCCGCCGAGGAGGTCACCGCTTCGCTGCTGGGCCGGATCGGCGAGATGAACCCGGTCCTCAATGCGCTGGTCGACCTGGACGAGAACCGCGCCATCGAGAGCGCTCGTGAGCGCGATGCGGCGGCGGCCGAGAGGCGCGACCTCGCGCCGCTCCTCGGAGTTCCGACCGCCACCAAGATCAATACGGATCAAGCCGGGTTCGCGACGAGCCACGGCGTCCTCGCCTGGAAGGACGCGATCCGCGATCAGGATGACCCGCCGATCAGGAACCTCCGCGAGGCCGGACACGTTTTCGTCGGCCGGACCAACTGCCCGGCTTTCTCGTACCGCTGGTTCACCGACAACGCCCCTTACGGCCGCACCCTGAGCCCGTGGGATGCCGACCGCACGCCCGGCGGCTCGAGCGGGGGCGCCGGCTCAGCGGTCGCCTCCGGGATGCTCCCGATCGCCTACGGGAACGACATCGGCGGATCGGTGCGCTACCCCGCATATGCATGTGGGGTGGCAGGGATCCGGCCGACGGTCGGCAGGATCCCCAACTTCAACCGCGTCCCCGTGGGGGAGCCGTTTCCGAGCCTTGCGACCCAGGCGATGCACGTGCAGGGACCGCTCGCCAGGAACGTGGGCGACCTCCGGCTCGGACTCGATGCGCTGAGCGGTCCGGACCTGCGGGATGCCTTCAGCTTCCCGGTCGAGCGGATCGGAGCCGCCGACCCGTCCCGGCCTCTGAAGGTGGGGCTCATGCGAGGCGAGGCCGTATCCCGACTCTCACCCGAGGTCGCCGATGCGCTCACGTTTGCCGGCCGCCGGCTCGAGGCGGCGGGGTACCAGGTCGAGGAGGTCGAGGTCGAACCGCTGATCGAGGCATTTCGACTCTGGTGGCTCCTTGCGATGGAGGAGTTCCGCCTTGCGATGCCCCTGGTCGGAGAGGTGGCCGACGAGGAGATGAAGGCGGCGGCGGCCGCCTACTACGAGGTGGCCGCGGAATGGTGGGGGCAGGAACCGTCGCTCGCCGACTACATCACCGGTTACTCGCGGCGCGGCGCCCTGATCTGCGCGCTGGAAGAGGTCCTGGCCGACCACCCCCTGATCCTCCTGCCGGTCTCGGCCCGACCGCCTTTCGAGCAAGGCGCCGACACGAAGGGGACCGAGGCGGTTCGCGAGCTGATCGGCGCGCAGTGGTCGATGATGGCCGTTCCGCTGCTCGGCTTCCCGGCCCTCGCCCTGCCGACCGGCACGGCGAGTGGCCTCCCGACCGGCGTCCAGCTCCTGGCGGGTAGGTTCCAAGAGGGCCGGCTGCTCGAGGCCGGCGAAGTGATCGAGAGGGCGGTTCCCGCCCTGACCCCGATCACGCCGGCGTTCGCCTGATGGTCGGCGGGGCAGGCACGTCGTCACAAGGTCAATCCGGTCCGTTGGCGACCACCTCGAGGCCGGCGGCCGCAAACGACGCCACCCCGCTCAACAGGCAGAGGAAGGAACCTCCCGCCCCCTGCGCCAAGGCCAGCCCGCCGAGTCCGGCGCCGAGAGCCTGTCCGAGGTAGATGCCGCTCGAGTTCAGCGACAGCGCCAGGCTGGACGCCGGCCTGTCCATTCCCCCGAGGCGATGATTGTTGGGCGTCGCGATCGACCAGGTGCCGAGGCCGACGATGCCGACCAGGCCGATGCCGAGCGCCCCACCGGCGTCGATCGCGAGGGCGGAAGCTGCCAGACCGGCAAGGGTCAACGCGACCAGGATCGTGGCCTGGGGCCCGATGCGATCGGTCGCCCAACCGCTGCCGAGCACGCCCGCCACCCCGCCGACTCCCCACGCCGCGAGCGCCAACGGCAACGCGGACGCCGCACCGATGCCGGCGAGGACCTCGGCAAGGTAGGTGTAGACGACCATCCCGGCCCCGGTGCCGGCGGTGGTGACGGCAACCACCGAAAGCACAGCCGCGCCCGGGATCCTCGCTCGCCGATCCCCGGCGGCCCCTCGCCGCGGTGCGTGCAGGCGCGGAAGCAGCGCGAACAGGGCCGCCGCGACCCCCAGGGGCAACGCCCCGAGTACGGCGATGCCGATCCGCCATCCCACCTCCTGGCCGATGATCGTGCCCACCGGCACGCCGAGCAGGATGCCGGCGGCGAGCCCGGCGAGGACGAAGGAGAGTGCCCGGCCGCGCCACTCCGGCGCGACCATGGCGAGCGCCGCGGCGCTCGCGGTCGGCGTGAACAAGGCGGCCGCCAAGGCCGCGACCATCCGCGTCGCGATCAGCAGGCCGAGGTCCGGCGCCAGCCCGCCCGCGGCCGTGGCGACCCCGAGCAGCGCCAACGCGAATGCCATCAGCGGGCGCCGAGGAAGAGTGTCGGTGGCAGCCGCCAAGAGCGGCACCGAGACCCCGTAGGTGATCGCGAAGACGGTGACCAGCTGTCCCGCCCCGGCCCCCGAGATACCCAGCCCCTGGGCGATCTCCGGCTGTAGGCCGACGACTACGAACGAGCAGGATCCGACCGAGAAGGCCCCGCCTGCCAGGACCAGGACCGACCGGATCGCGCTCCCGCCCGCGCCACCGCCGACCCCAGATCCCGATCCTCCGGTGGGGCCGGCGACAAAAGCCTCTTCCCCGAACCGATCGTTCGAGGAAGAGGCCGTCGGCCTACGCACGCATTCGAGCGGTCGATCGCCGCCGCCGAAGGCTGCGGGCGGCTACTCGTCTTTGCCGATCCACTCGGGAAGCTCGCTCAGGCCCCGCGCCTCCAGGCGACCGATCTTCCAGGCTCCGCCCTCCTGCCTCCCGGTCAACGTGATCTCGGCGGTCACCCAGAGCTGCGGCGGAGACGTCATGCGGTATTTCGTCGACACCATCGTCAGCTTCGGTTCCGGCGTGTCCACATCGTCGAAGACGGGGTTGCTCGGGATATGGAGGGCGTTGTCCTCCATCCCTTCCGAAACCCAGCCGTGGAGGAACTCCTCGAGCCCGTCCCGGCGCACGGTCGCCGCCGGGTGCACCAATTCGCCGTCGGCCGCGAAGAGCGCGGCAAGGCCCGGGCCGTCATGCCCATCCACGCATTTGTACATGCGGGTGAGCAGTTCCATCAGGTCGAGTTTGTCGGCAGCGTCCACAGGCATTCCTTCGCTTTCTGATTGGTATACTGATACGGTATTTTATGCCGTAAGGGGGTTTAGGTGCGCGGTCACATCGATCTCCACCGCGATGTCGAACGGGAGCTCGCTCACACCGATCGCCGACCGGGCATGGACCCCCGGCTCTCCGAGCAGGTTGCGGAGCATCTCCGAGCAGCCATCCATCACGGCGGGGGTCGCGTTGAAGCCCGGGGCGCAATTGACGTAGCCGACGACGCGGCCGATCGCCGTCACCCGGTCGAGCGTGCCGAGCGCCGCCTCGAGCGTGACAAGGGCGCTGATCGCGGCCAGGCCGGATGCCTCGCGGGCCTCGGCAAGGGAAAGATCCGCACCCACCTTGCCGCAGACGAACCCGCCCGTGGGAAGGAGCGGTCCCTGCCCGGAGACGTACGCGCACCCGGCGACGACCCGCACGGGCGCGTATTCGCCGGCCGGCGGCAGCGGCTCCGGCACGGTGAGGCCCAGCTTCGCGGCGCGCTCAGCGAGCGTCATCGCCATCCTCGCGCGGGGCCTCGAGGCTGGTCAGCGGCCGACCCTCGAGGCGGTCGATCTTCCAGTGGCCGGCCACTTTGCTGACGCTCAGTTCGAGTTCCGCCAGATTGTCGAGCGTCGGCGGCGAGCCGAGTCGGCAGTTGGTCGCAACCGTGCTCACAACCGCCTCGTCGCCGTCGCCGCTGAAGATCGGGTTGGTCGGGATGTGGATCGAGGGAAGCGGGTCGCCGTCCGCCTCGGCCCAACCCTTCAGGTAGGCGCTGATCGCGTCGCGGGGGATGGCCTCGGCACCGGGGTGCACGATGGTGCCGCGCTCGGTGAAGAGATCGGCGAAGCCGTCGCCGTCGCCACCGTCCACGCATCTGTACATACGGCTGACGAGGTCGAGGATCGCGAGTCTGTCAGCGGCGTCCAATCGGCTTCTCCCTCTCCCTTGGTCGTCGGTCCCGCAGCAGTGCGGTACCAACATTGGATTGTGGGTTAGTATACCGAAGCGGAATTGCCGCTACTTCCAGTGCGGGGAAGCACCTGACTTTTCCGGCGCGGGAGACAAGACAACCGTTTCGTTGCCCGGCTTCTTCCCACGATCGCGGTCGGGACCGGGTCGAGAAGGAGGGTTACTGGATGAGCAGACAACGAGCAGTGGTCGCCGGCGGCAGCATCGCCGGCCTTTTCGCTTCGATGGCGGCCGCCGAGCACTTCGACCAGGTGATCGTGATCGACCGCGACGACCTCGAGGACGGCGCGAAGGGGCGCAAGGGCGCGCCCCAGGGCAAACACGTCCACGCGCTGCTCTCGGCGGGACTCGATGCCGCCTGCGAGTTCGTCCCCGACCTGCGCGACCAGCTCACCGCCAAAGGCTGCTCGATCATCGACCAGATCCGCGAAGTCCCCTTCATGTCCCGGTTCGGCTGGCGCGCCCTTGCGGACAGCGGCATCAAGACCTACAACTTCCGCCGGCCGTTGTTCGAGGCCGTGGTGCGTGAGAACCTGGGTCGGAAGCCGCACTGCACGATCCGCGTCGGAGCCGTCGCGGGGTTGCTCACGGACGAGGCGCGCGGAGTCGTCACCGGAGTCCGGCTCGCCGACGGCGAGACCGTCGAAGCCGACCTGGTGATCGACGCGACCGGGCGTGGCTCGCAGGCGGGCAAGTGGATCGAGGAGCTCGGCTACTCGGCCCCGGGCGTGATGCAGCTCCGGGCGTTCATGGGATACGCCACGCAGATCGTCCAGGCGCCCGACGCCAACCTGGCCGAGGGGATCCGCGGGATGGCCGCGATGCCCTACCCGGGCCACCATCGCGGCGGCCTGGTCCTCGAGGTCGACAACGGCGTCCACATCGTCACTGCGGTGGGCATGGTCCGCGACTACCCGCCCGCTGATCGCGACGAGCTGCTCGCCTACCTCGACCAGGCTCCCAGCCCGGCGCTGGGGGCGCTCGTGCGAGCCTGCGAGCCGCTGTCCGACGTCGCCACCTACCGGATGCCCGGCAGCCAGCGGCGACTCTGGGAGCAGCTCGAGCGCCGGCCCGGTGGATTCGTCGTGCTCGGCGACGCCGTCGGGTCCTTCAACCCGATCTACGGCCAGGGGATGACGCAGGCCGCCAAGGCGGCGGTCGAGCTTCGCGACTGCCTGCGCGAGAGCGAGGCCGACGGCGACCTGCCGCAGCGCTTCCAGTCCCGGCTGTCCGGGCTGACCGCGCCGGCGTTCGCGATCGCGAGCACCGCCGACTCGTTCTACGAGGGGGTCGAGCTGGAGAACGTGACGATCCCCGACGATCCCGAGGCGATGAAATACATGGAGGCCCTGGAGCAACTGGCGACCGGGGATACCGAGATCGCTGTGGCGATGTTCAGGGCGCACTCCGAGATGGACCTCGAGCTGCTCGGCACCGAGGGCATCCGGACGAAGGTCGCGGACTGGATCGGCGGCGGCCGGACGGTCGCACCTTTCGACCCGAACCAGATCCCGAAGCTGTCGGATTTCGCGGCCACGGCCTAGCGGCCCGGCACGCAACACCCGATGACCTACGTCATCGCCGAGCCATGCATCGGGAACCGCGACGCCTCGTGCGTCGCGGTCTGCCCGGTCGACTGCATCCACCCGACCCCGGAGGAGAGCGGGTACGAGGGCGCCGACCAGCTCTTCATCAATCCGGACGAGTGCATCGACTGCAACAGCTGCGTCAGCGAGTGTCCCGTCGACGCGATCTACGCCGACTCGGAGTTACCGGAGGACTGGGCCGGCTTCCTGGCGAAGAACGCCGCCTTCTATTCGTAGGAGCCAGGCGAGGGTTCCGCAGGGAACCACGAGGATCCGTGCCGATGGACGGCCGGGCTCCGGGGCCTTCGTGAAGCCCGCCCGCCGGGGCTCGAAACCTCGGCGGGCGGGCTCGCGACTACTTGAGGAAACCCATCGCTTCCAAGGCGTTGAGTTTGGACCCCGGGACTTCTTCGAACTGACGCTTGTCCACGTTCCAGGCCTGGGCAAACGTTTCCGCGTTGAAGATCCGGGTGAACGGCGCCTTGCCGACCGATTTTGCGAAGTCGATCGTCGGCACCACGCCTTCGAATTCGACGGTCGCCTTGTTCAGCGCGGCGAAGAACGACTTGGCATCGATTTCACCGTTGATCGATTCGGCGACCTGCTGGAACGCGTGCACGCCCAGCCAGGCCCGCAGCGAACGCGACGAGTACTTTTCCGGATCCATCGAGGCGGCGTCGTTGCCGGCCGCAGCCTCCGCTTCCAGCTGTTCGACAAATTCTTCCATCAGCGGGTACTTGGAGGCTTCGGCGAGCGACGGCATCGTCGCGCCTTGATAGAGACCTTCGGCGCTGGGGCCCAGCTTGATCACGGATTCGACCGCGAGGTTGCCGTCGGCGGCGCAGTAGCCCCACGATTTGCCGGCCTGGACAGCCGCGCTCATCGTGCCGAGGGCGGCGGTCGGAACCAGGCCGAGAACGACAAATTCGGTGCCGAGGTTATCCAGACCCTGCACGTACGGCGCGAAGTCGGTGGCGGTGGGCGGCACCAGGACTTCACCCGCCAGGTCGGAGCCGAGCTTGGCGGCGGTCGGCTTCAGGACGTTGGCGAATTCCCGGCCGGCCGGTACGTCGGTGAGAGCGGCGCCGACCTTTTCCTTGCCGGCCGCCTTGAGCAGCGCCGGGTTGACGCACTGGGCGTACTCGCCGGAGACGAAGTCGATCGGGAACGACATCGGCGACGAGTAGCCGGCCGTCGAGAACGGGATCGAGGCGAGGCTGGCCACATCGCCCTTGGCGAGTTCGGCGAGCACGCCGGCGGGGTTGAGGATGGAGACTTCGCTGATCAGCGCCACCGTCCCCTTTTCGCGAAGGCTGCGCGCACAGGCGACCTCGGCGTTGGGTTCGGCTTTGTTGTCGCAGACTTCCACCTTGACTTCGCGGCCTGCGATCCCGCCTTCGGCGTTGATCGCCCGGGCAGCCGCTTCGATGGCCGCCGGGATCTCCGGGACGCTCTGGATCTGGCTTTCGAGCGGGACGCTGGTTCCGATGATGATCGGCTTGCCGGTAAAGGTCTCTTCCGAGGCCTTGCCGCCCGTCTGGTCGCCGCCGCTGGTGCTGTCGGAGCCGCCGGAGCCGCCACACGCCGCCACCAGGCCTGCGGTGAGGATTGCGGAGAGTCCAAGCAGGAGGACCCGCCACGTCGATCGTCGATTTGTCATTCGTTTCTCCTGTCGAGTTGATCGCTGATTGGATGGGAAGAGGAGATCGAAACTGCCGTCCCCGGGCGACCGACGGGCTCAGGCGGCGGGGGCGTCGGCGAGGGTCGTGACCACCGGCACGGGGTTGGCGAGCGTGTCCCGAATCGGCGAACGCTGCTGAACCGCCTCGACCAGCTCGGTCAGCTGCTCGCGCGTCGCGTTGGGGCTGTCGATGTCGACCGCGACGCGGAGCTCCTGCAGCCCCGGGCGCACCGCCTCGTCGAGGCCGAGGAACCCATGCAGGTCGAAGTCCCCCTCGAGGTCGAAGTGCACCGAGTCGAGCTCGATGCCGCGGCTCGCGGCGTTGGCGGCGAGGGTGACGGCGTAGCAGGCCGCAAGCGCCTTCAGCACATAGTCCCCGGCGCTCGGCGCGGAGTCCTGGCCGAGCAGGGCGGGCGGCTCGTCGCTGGCGAGCGCGAAGCTCGTGTCGCGTGACTCGTCGACGTTGCCGGCCTGGACGAGCTTGCCGGTGCGGGAGCTCGCGCAGAACCCGCCCGTCCAGTCGGAGTGCAGCGTGAACGAGACGTTGGCGAGCTCAGGGGTGGCCTCGATCGCGGCGACGGTCGCCTTGATGTCCTCGGGATTGACGTTCTGGCTGGTGCTCATCTGAATCCTCTTTCGTGATCGGTTGAACCGCCGGCGCGAAGCGCCCGGGTCCCGTTGGGGCGATGGGTCGCGACTGCCGCGATTCAGGTCATCCGGCGACCGTCGAGCGCGGCTGCCACCGCTCCGAGGCCGGCCCTTGGACGCGTTCGAGGTAGCGAAGCCAGTTGCCGCCGAGGATTCCCTCGATCTCCTCGTCGCTGAAGCCGTGGGCGACAAGGCCCCGGGTCAGGTGGGGCCAGTCGTCCCAGTTGACGAACTCGCCCAGGCCGAGCCCCAGTTTGATCCCGTCTTTGGCGCGGAAGCCGGCGCCCATGGCGAATTCCATCGCCTGCCGCACCAGCCCGCTCGGCAGATCGGTCGTCCACAGACCCCAGTCGGTGGCGATCCCGACCCGCTCGATGCCGACGATTTCGGCGGCGTGGGCGATGTGCCGCGTCATGTCGGCGATGCCGGCCTCGCCTTTGCTGAGCACGAACGGCACCGCGACGATCCCGACATAGCCGTCGCTTTCGGCGAGCAGCCGCAGCTGATCGTCGGTCTTCGCCCGGGCGTGCTCGAGCAGCGCGCCACAGGAGGTGTGGGTAAACGCGACCGGCTGCTCGGAGACCTCGATCGCATCCACGGTCGTCTGCGGCCCACAATGAGAGACGTCGACGACCATCCCCAGCCGGTTCAGCTCTCGGACCAGGTCCACCCCGAAGCGACTGAGGCCGGCCGGGTTGCGCTCGGTGCAACCGTCACCGACCAAATTGCGGACGTTGTAGGTGAGCTGTGCGACCCGCGCGCCGTGCCCGTAGAGGCTCTCGACCCGGCCGAGGTCCGAGCCGATCTGAAGGGTGTCCTGAAGGCCGAAGAGGATGCCTACCCGGCCTTCCTCGCGGGCGCCGCGCAGGTCGTCGACGGTGGTGCAGATCCGCATCTGGCCGTCGACGTCCGCCCGGCGCCGCCACCAGGCCACATCTCGCAGGGTCGAGTCCCACTCATGAATTCCCGCCTGGGTGCCGCCAAGCGTGATCTGCACGGCGTCGACGCCGGAACGGCGCCATTCGTCGGCGATCCGCTGCCGCTCGCCCGGGTCCTCGCGGAGCTCCTCGATGTGCGCGTCCCAGAGTCGCGAGAACGTCTCGGAGAACTGCCAGCCCCGTTCGCCGGAGGCCTCGACAACGGCGAGCGTGCGCTCGGTGTTGGGCACCGGCTGACCGTGCGGGCTGTAGTCGAACACGAACGACGACTCGTGGAGGCGACGGGCACGTTCCTCCTGCGCCTCGCTCAGCTCGATCGGCGACATCGACAGGCTCCTTCCGTTTCTCGGTCCAGCGTGGTCGGGGGGGCGGCCGGGGTGGTCGACCGATGAAGAATTCCGTTTCAGTATACTACTATACTGTACTTGTCGCCGGAGGGTTCCCCCGCCACGACTCGCCAGACCACCAAGGAGGATCGAGAACCATGGACCAGCACGACTTCATCGACATGGGCGGCAGCGCGCTCGTGATGGCGATGAGCGATCACGACGGCATCGGGGTCATGAGCGGCGCGATCAACGGGACGGCGTACGGCAAGCACCTCACCGAGCTGAAAGACGTCGGCGACGGCAGACTCGAGCTGGCCGGGATCCACTACTTCCTCGACCGCGACGGCTCCCACCTCTACACCGAGGACACCGCGATGCTGCGGACCTCGCCGGACACCGACATCGGCGTCCTCACGGTCACCTACAAGGTCGCCCAGGCGTCGGGCCGGTTCGAGGGCTACGCGGGCAGATTCCAGAGCATCGGGGTGATGCGGGCCGGCAGCGGTGAGGACAACGCGTTCCGAACCGAGGCGGAGGTCAGCAACGAGAAGATGATCGGCGTCGTCCGCTTCGAGGGCAGGCTCTACCGGTCGTAGGCCGCGGCGGGCGCGGGCGGCGCCGCACCCCCGGGCGCCGCCC